>NZ_JAUBQH010000182.1:0-1101 GCF_036701145.1 Microcoleus sp. Pol17C6 | reverse complement strand
ATGACCTAGGTTTCTTTTGATATATTGAAGTTGTTTTTTAATTGCCTGTCTTTTTTTGTTGCGGGATGGTCTTCTTTGTTTGGCTATTAATAAGTAATCTTTTCGGGCGAGATTACGGTAGGTTCTTGGTTTTTTCGTGATTTGACCTTTGAGCTGTTTATAGAGGATATCTAGGATTTTTTCGGTGTGAACTCTGGCTCTGTTTAATAGTCCTAAGTCGGTCGGATAACTAATATCGGCTGGGGCGCAGGTCGCATCTATGATTAATTTTCCGCGATTGACTGACTTATTTTTGGCGTCCGAATCCTTTTTTTTCCGTTTTAACGCTCGGTGATGGAGCGTATTTTTTCGACCATTCGCTCGTTCACTTTATTAATTAGGTTGGGACTAATTCGTTGCCGAAAGTGAACTAATAGTGATGGGTCAAATGGCAGCTCGTTACTGTAACTTGATTGACCGATAAAGTATTGCAGATACGGGTTTTCCCGGATTTGTTCGACTGTTTCCCGATCGCTAATTCCGAGTTTTTCTTTGATGATTAATGCCCCCAACGCCATCCGAAAGGATTTGGCCGGTGCCCCCATTTCTGTGGGGAAATTTTGGGCATATTCTGATTCAAACTCTGACCACGGGATTAGTTGGGCCATTTTTACCCAACGGTTGAGGAGTGACAAGCTTCCTCCGAAGGGCAGTTCAAACTCGGATGGGGGGCTTGGGGCAAGCTCAGCTTTTCTGTACACGATCGCAAATGGTGATGCATGGGTTTTGACTCATTATACCTGTTTTTCTTGCACCATTACTACCTTTCTTCGTCCGAAAATCCATACAGTGTTTACTTGAACCACTTATTCAGCAAGCCCTAATTAATCCGAAACATCTCAAAAACCTTAACGGGTGACAACGCACCTATAATGCTTGCTGCATGAGGGATAGGGCGTAGAAGCCACGCTGAAAATAGAGACGTTTATGGGGCTTGAGTGCAATTAGACTTATTATTGGAGTTTAGACTAAAAACAGTCATCCATAGTCCAATGTCACTGAAAAAGTCTCGATCGCAAGGCCTGTTTACCTTTTAAGATAGAGCGAGGTTCCTGCATTCGA
>NZ_JAUBQH010000181.1:0-1113 GCF_036701145.1 Microcoleus sp. Pol17C6 | reverse complement strand
TAGGCTGGGCCGATTTTCGGGTAACAAGTTATCAGCAAATAGCCAAGTGGTGGGAAATAGTTAGTTGTGCATTTTTGCTGGGGGGGTGACAAAGAGGCCTAGGAGATAGACCGAATCAGGGTTGCAGCCCGCATACCTTGTTGATAAAAGCGACGTTTATTTCGAGTTAACTTCATTAACTGTTCCACTTCCAAAGAATATTGTTCGAGATAATTAACCCACTTTTCTCCATCTAATCCAGCACCAAATGTACTCCGTCTTCGATATCTTTTTTTAGGTTCTTGACGCCGACATACATATTTCCCTACCTGCTTTTTCCGAAGTTCAGTTCCTTCAAATATTGCCAAACTATAGGCGAGTGTCATCAGCAGAATTATGTTAATCAGTCGGTTGCCTTTTAAGCTAGTTCCTTCCAGATCGTAGCCTCCTGTTTTACAATCTCGAAACATTTCTTCGATACCCATCCGTTGCTTATAAGCATCGATCGCTGCCTGCAATGAACCTAAATTTGTGAGAATAAACCACGCTTCATCAACCTGACACGCCCCATAGTTTCTTTTCCACTTACAAGCAACATCAAATCCAGTAGCAGGCTGAGTTTTTCTCACTCTTTTACCTTGAAAATATAAAGAGGTTCCCGGCACTATTCCTAATTCATCTAATCGCTGCCAAACTAAATGCTCTGTTTCGATACAATGATTCTTCTTCAGTCTTAAGCAAAAAGACACACCCTTTTGCTTCAGCCAGTTTGCCAAATCTACCGAACAAAATTCACGGTCTCCTAAAACAATGACTTTATATTCTGAAAATAATCGTAAAACAGGCTGTAGATTTGTCGTTTGTGACTCGAAGTTGCTGCTGCCCAATTTTGGTAACAATGACCAGTATAATGGAATTGCTCTTCGCTCCCAGATTAAGCTAACCATGAACAAATTAATACAGCCCCATTGGCTGCGATCTATTGCAATTGATAAGCGAGTACCAACACGGCAATAAGTTGTCAACCAATAAGTAATTAATGGGAACCAAATTAATTCAATCGTTAAGTTCGGTAAATCTAAAAACCTTTGTAATTTACGTCGCCGACTTTCGGCTGTAATTAGACAGGGAAAT
>NZ_JAUBQH010000180.1:0-1122 GCF_036701145.1 Microcoleus sp. Pol17C6 | reverse complement strand
TCATACGGCATGGTTAAGACCCCATGCACGTACCCTCAAAGAACGTACCTATGAACATCAACCCACAGCCTTACCCCACGGTATACCTGTCGGCATCGGTCAGGGATATAGTACGATCGCACTGATACCTTCGATGAGCGGCAGTTGGGCACTGCCGTTAAGACATGAACGTATTACCAGTTGGGACAACCCAATCGGTAAAGGCGCTGAACAATTGGCACAAGTATGTCAATATCTTCAGCATAGACCGATCGCTCTATTTGATAGTGAATATGGGTGCGCCCCTTTGGTTAAAGCCACCGCTGCAATCGCTGCTGATAAACTAATGCGTATTCGCTCCAATCGTTGCTTATGGTCAACGCCCCCAGCCTATAGTGGTAAAGGCAGACCCAAAATTCACGGTCAACAGTTTAAGCTCAACGACTCTCAAAGCTGGTGGGAACCAGAACAAACCCTCGAATCTGTTGAACCCAAACTCGGAAAAATTCGGTTAAAAAAATGGGATGACTTGCACTTTCGAGGTAGTCCCAAACATCCAATGACTCTGATTTTAGTCGAACGTCTAGAAACTGTAACGGGTCGATTAAACAGTCAACCTTTGTGGTTAGTGTGGGTTGGTATCCAAATGCCGTCTCTGGCTGAAATTTGGCAACTATATCTACGTCGTTTTACGATCGAGCATTGGTATCGGTTAGCTAAACAAACCTTGCATTGGACTGTGCCGAAGCTAAGCACTCCTGAACAATGCGAACGATGGAGTGATTTAATGCCATTGCTAACATGGCAATTATGGTTAGCTAAAGATGTCGTCACAGAAATTCGTTTGCCCTGGCAAAAGTCTCTCCCTGAATTGACGCCGGGAAGGGTTGTACAATCAATGCTTCCACTTTTAGTCAGGATTGGAAGTCCGGCTGTTGCTCCGAAACGGCGAGGAAATTCAGACGGATGGCAAACAGGAAAACCTCGCACTCCAAGATGTCGCTATCCTGTGGTCAAAAAGGGTAAAGGTAGGTTCCAAAACTCGTCAAAATCGATTAGTTAACCTGATCAGCTCTCTCTAAATTCACCATAACTTCTACTCAGCGAAGGCTGAGTAAATTTGTGCTTAGTCTAAACTCCAAT
>NZ_JAUBQH010000179.1:0-1124 GCF_036701145.1 Microcoleus sp. Pol17C6 | reverse complement strand
CAGCACTCCCTGAACTCTCTCAAAGTAGCAGTCCTACAACCTAGATGGCAACTTCGTTTGAGGTGCGCTTACCCTGTCTAAATTGCTAGAGCGAATTCATCGCCAAAGCCGACATCATCAGGTACGTCACGCGAGCACATTGTCTCATATTAGCTTCACAAGGAGTAAAAAAAGTAGAGTTAATGAATATTTTCCGAATAAGTTATAAGACACTCTATAACTGGTTCAATCGGTGGGAATTAGATGGAATGATCGGACTTTATAATAAACCAGGAAGAGGTGCTAAGGCACTATTTAACTCTTCGCAGAAAGCCCAAATCAAAGAGTGGGCTAAACAAGAACCAAGGCAATTAAAAAAGGTTAGCCAAAAAGTTCAAGAAGCCTGGGGCATAAGTCCGAGTATAAAAACAATTCAAAGAATACTAAAAATGCTGAAGATGAGTTGGCATCGTATGCGTAAAGGAGTTGCCGGAAAGCCTCCAGCCCAGGAGTATCAAGATAAAAAGGCACAATTAGAAGAATTAAAACGATTGGATGATCGGGGAGAAATTGATTTATATTACTTGGATGAAGCAGGATTTTGTTTGATTCCTTGTGTTCCCTATGGCTGGCAGAATATTGGAGAATATTTAACAATTCCTAGTCGTCGTAGTCAGCGAATGAATGTACTAGGAATCATGAAGCGAAATAACCATCTTGAAACTTATATTTCATCTCAAAGTATTAACTCAGATGTGGTTATTGCCTGTATTGATGCTTTTTTTCCGGCAGTAGATAAGCCAACGGTGATTGTCACCGATCAAGCTTCTATTCACACGAGTGATGCTATTCTTGACAAAGTTGAAGAGTGGAAACAACGGAATATTACTCTTTTTGAGTTACCTTCTTACTCTCCTCAATTAAATTTAATTGAAATCCTATGGCGGTTTATCAAGTATGAATGGATTGAGATATCTGCTTACAAAAGTTGGGAAACTTTCGTTGCATCTGTTGAAAAAATTCTGAAAGAATTTGGAGAAAACTATGTAATTAATTTTGTCTAGCTACTTACTTGACTTAATTCTTTACTACCACAATTGAGACAGATACTGGGTGAGCTAATTTCGGTTCTGTCTACTCGTCCA
>NZ_JAUBQH010000178.1:0-1140 GCF_036701145.1 Microcoleus sp. Pol17C6 | reverse complement strand
TTACTTGAACGGGTTAATTGGAAATCAGGGGAAAGCTGCATGAGTATAATTACTCACTACAAAAGTGACATACTCCCGGGAAGACGGGAAGACCTCCCTAGCAACTAAGGTAGAACACCGTGAGCGAAAGATAGACTGGGAAGCGCTCATAAAAGATGTAGAAGAAAATCCCGAAGCAAGATTAATAGAAAGAGCAAGGAAATTAGGGGTGAGAGCGAGTGCCATATCGTATGCCTTAAAGAAAATGAAAATTACGAGAAAAAAATAATTTCGTTATAGAGAAAGAAATAGAGAAGAAAGAATAAAATACTACCAAACAATCAGAAATTTAATTAAAACTCATGGTAGTAAAAGCAGTGTATTTATTGATAAATCAGGATTTGAAGAGTTTCATGCTTGTGTTTATGCCTGGTTCAAAAAAGGAAAAAAAGTCGTAAGGATTCAGGTCTAAAAACTTGCGGCTCCAACGCTTGTCTGGCAAGGGTTGTAGGGCAAAATAAGGGTTTTTGCCTTTCGTGGTTGATTGTCAATAAAGGACGAAAAACTGTCATTTTTTGTCTTTTATTGAGAATAGAGATTTATTTAGCATCAAGCTCCAGATCTAAAGTCTTTGCCCAGCAAGGAGTTCAGTGACCTGAATCCTTACAAAAAGTCTATGGGGATAGACAAGGAAAACGGGCGAAAAGAGAAAATTTAGTAGCAGGAAGAAGAAAAGGAAACAAGGACTTGATTGCACCTATGGTCTTTACTGTCCGCTTGAATCCAGAAAGTTTTGAAGGGTGGTTAGCTTTATATCTATGGCCATCTTTAACAATACCATCAATATTAATCATGGATAATGCACCGATTCATCGTAAGACAGCAATTAGACTCCTGGTGGAGGAAGCAGGCCATCAGATACTTTTTTCACCAAAATACTCTCCTGACTTAAATGATATTGAGCATGATTTTAGTGCATTAAAGAGAGCTATAACGTATTCGCATTCTGCCACATCTCTTGATGAGAGTATTCGCGCTTATTGTGCAACTTAGTGTCTCATTTTTATTTTAAATAACTATACTATACTGTAGTTTAGACTAGCCAAAGATGAGAACGGTGGCAAAAGAAGAACTAGAGCCACCGCGCCGGGAGAGAATGAG
>NZ_JAUBQH010000177.1:0-1145 GCF_036701145.1 Microcoleus sp. Pol17C6 | reverse complement strand
TGACATTTTCGGGTTCTATATTTTTCACTTCGTTCAAGTCAGTTACATCATACCTCATCTTTCTGAGAAAGGCTATAGCTTCTCCAGGCCGATCGCCCAATTCCCGCATAATTGGCAAAGCTTGGTTATAGTATTTCAATGCCTCTTGTGGTTGAGAAATGCTGTGGTAGACCCCACCGATATTAGTCAAAGTAGTAGCTTCCTCAGAGCGATTGCCCACTGCCCGCAGGATCGGTAAAGCTTTGTTCAAGTATTTCAATGCCTCTTGCGGCTGAGAAATGTTGTCGTAGACTGAACCGATATTACTCAAAGTAGCAGCTTCCTCAGAGCGATCGCCCACTTCCCGCGTAATTGGTAAAGCTTGATTATAGTATTTCAATGCCTCTTGCGGTTGAGAAATATTGCGGTAGACTGTACCGATATTATTCAAAGTAGTAGCTTCCCCAGAGTGATCGCCCACTTCCCGCATAATCGGTAAAGCTTGGTTATAGTATTTCAATGCCTCTTGCGGCTGAGAAATGCTGCGGTAGTTAAAACCAATGCCAATCAGTGCTAAGGCTTCAAGTTGTCTATCTTTAAGTTGTCGTGCAAGGGCTAGAACCTGCTGCCATTTTTCGAGCGCCTGTTTGTGTTTTCCTTGCTGTCCCTGTTGCTTTGCTTGCTCTGTAAGTCTTTGTAATTCTTGACTGTGTGAATTTTGACTGTGCGCCCAACGAGGTTGCACGATCAGCGGTACAGTCAGAGGACTCAAACACACACCCAAAACCAAAAGACTGCGGATAATTTGTTTCACATTTATCATGATTCACCAAACAAATTCGGTTAAGATAATAGGCATCAAACGCGAAATCTTTACTTAATATCGGTATCCCTTCCACCATTGCTGGTGCGATGAAAAAGTAATATTCAGATCTACATTTTTTTGGAAAAGATTTTAACTATAGTATAAGCGGCATTGAAGCGATCGCACTTTTAGCAAAAGTTCATTGCAACTGATATCTTGCACTTGTTGCAATAGTCCGCCAGAGGTTTCAACCCTCGACGGACTTAATTCGGTTAGCCCGCCCTTGTATAGCCTTTCTCAGAAAGATGAGGTATGATGTAACTGACTTGAACGAAGTGAAAAATATAGAACCCGAAAATGT
>NZ_JAUBQH010000176.1:0-1166 GCF_036701145.1 Microcoleus sp. Pol17C6 | reverse complement strand
TAAGTAGGTAGGCGGGAAAAAACATATTTATGTAACAAAACATTAAGCAGCATAATTGGAGTTAAACTTAAGGCGTTGTGTAGTGTAGTTTCCCCTTTGTCCTCTAACTTCTACTCCATGAATTACGGCATAGGCGAGCTCTAACTCATCATCAAACATTCGTCCCGCTAATTCATCTTTTTTAATGTGTTGCCACTCTAATTCAATGGGGTTCATTTCCGAACAATACTTGGGCAAAAAAAAGATGTATAAACCTTGCTTTTCCCACTTGTGCCATAACTGTTGGACTTCTTGGCATCGGTGTATTGGGCCGTTGTCTTGTACGATCACTCTCGGTCGTCCAATCTCAGCAGCTTCCTGGGCTTCTCGCTCCATCATTTTGATATAAGCTTTTCGATCAACACCCCCAATTACTAAACCGTAAACAAAACTAATTCCCGGTTGGAGAAGTCCGATAATACTTAATCTACGACCACGCCTTTTTGTTTGTTCCAGCCTTTTTTGCTGACCTCTTTGGTAATAAGTGTAACCGGCTTCACTCCACGCACAAAACCCTGATTCATCCAAATACTTTAAGTCGATTTCTCCCGCCGCCGCCTCTAATTGCAACATCTCTAAGTCAGATTGCTTCATTTCTCGTACTATGGGGTCTTGTTTCCCTTTATGACTTTTTCTCGCTCGTTTCCAAATAAACCCTTTTTTTTGAGGAGCCGTCTTAATCGGTCTGGACTGAGTTTTACAGAACGTTCTTTTTCTAATTTCTGGGCTAATTGAAGACTGTTATATGTACGTGATTCTTTTTTGAGGCATTCTGCTAAAAACTCTATGTCTTCCTCTTTCCACTTGGGTTTTCCCCCTCGACCGGGCAATTCCCAAAGCCCTTCCATACCTAGATGCGACCATTTATGTAAAACCTCTCTCACTGTTTGTGGAGTCCAGTCAAAATGAGCAGCTATTTTTTCAACGTACCAGCCATGTGCATTTAATCTAATTACTTCTGCTCTATCTTTGACTTTTTGTGGTACAGCAGCAGTTCTCAGTTCTAATAGAGTTTTGTCTTGCTTTTGAGTCAGGAATACTCTTAATCTAGCGCCCATATATTGAGTTACCTCAGTAGATGTGTTCTCTTTCTTTACTTATTTTAACATAGTTCGGTTTTTTGGCGC
>NZ_JAUBQH010000108.1:0-8499 GCF_036701145.1 Microcoleus sp. Pol17C6 | reverse complement strand
TTCGATTCCCGCTGCCCGCTTGCGCCTACAAAAACCTCAAACCAACGAGAAATCAACGGTTTGAGGTTTTTTATTGCTGCTTTTTTCGGTTTTCGAGGGGTCGGATTGACTGTAAATTGAATACAAATTGAATACAATTTGCCTCGTTTGAATACAAATTGAATACAATCCATACCTACACAGGGTTTGAGTCGTTCTCTTCCGCTAAAAGCCCCAGAATAGCGTCGATATCTCCTAAGTCCGCCTTCGACTTTTTGCGCCGCCCTTTTAACTGATTGAGCAAGTCGGCCGCTTCTGGCAACTCGCTGGCAGTGACTGATTGTTGTCTCAGGTCGGAGAGTTGTATCTCGATTTCTTTCCGATGGGCGCGTTCTGTCTCAAGTTGCGATCGCAATTCCTGCACTTCCCCTCTTAGCTTATTGGTGACTGCGGTGCTGGATTCTAGCAGCGTGGCATAGTTGGCGCGGGCTTCATCTCGTTTTTCTTCTGCGTGTCGGCAGTTGTCTTTGAGAATCGCGATCAAGTTGTCGCTGGCTTCTCTAGCCACTTGGTGGCTTTTCATCAAGTCATCAACATCTTGCTTTAATTGTCGATTCTCTGCCTGTAGGTTGCCTAACCGATTCTGCAACTGTTCTATAACCTCATTATCAACCTTGGGCAACTCTAAAGAATCACCCGACTCTAACTTTCCCGGCAGTGTCTCCTGCAAGGCTTCAAGCGCTTTCTGTAAATTAGCTACCTGCAATTCTAATGCTGTTAGCCTATCGGTAGAGGTTTCTGCAACTTCAGCAACTTGTACAACCTTTTTAGTAACTTCTACAACCTTGTTAACCCGTGGTAATGGGGGAGTCTCTAAAGCTTCTGCAATCTCCTCAAGCTTTGCAATGCTTACATCTGAACTTTTACCGATGTATTTTTTGCGTACTTTGCCGGCAACTTTTCTGCAACCGTACCAATAAATACCTGATTCCTTGCGGACTGTGTAGGGTTTGCTGTCCCCGCTTGGCTCAAACCTGAAAGAGCCGATCGATTCCAACCATGCGGAACCCTCGGGGGAGTCTAGCTCAAATACCTTGCCGTCCTCTGTCTCTATCAAGCCCTGGACTAACGATGGGATTGTCATAAAGTTGCCTAAAAGTTGCGTAACTACTTATGCAACCACATTAAGCAACTTTTAGACAACTGTCAAGGGTTGCAGAAAACGAAAACTATTTTCAACCCTCCCAAAACCCCTCGAACCGAAGGCTTAAAGCTTCATAAGGTCAGAAGCTTCAAACTCTGATTGCCGAATGTTTTTGACAGGCTTATCGAACCTGACCAAGTAGCTAGTGCCAGCACGGCTGTAGATATTGTCCACAACCTCACCTCGTGCACCTTGATAAATGCCGCCAACATCCTTGACCACGACCCGATCGCCTATCTCAAAAGTTCTAGGCTTCTTGGCAGAGGTCGCCGTTGATTTAGCGGTTTCTGTAGTACAGCTCATCATTGAGGACTGAGAGGTTTTAGGAGAAGGTGTAAAAACGTCCACACTGTCCACACTAGAATCCAAAGGCATATCTAGAGAGGATTTAAGGGTGTGTACGTTAGTGTCCACACCACGTACACAGTTGTCCACAGTTGCCTCTGAAATTTGGTGTTTTTGTTCGCTAAGTGTGGACGTTGTGTACGTGGTGTGGATGTTGGTGTCCACAGTTGTAATGCTTGCTGCGTATGAGTTTTGAGCGACTGTGGACACTGTGGACGTTGGATTGAGAGAAAACAGAATACTGTTCCCTTTTTGTGTAACCTCTCCATACTTCATGGTCATCAGTTCTCCGAACCAGTCTCGGATTTTTTGCGAAGTGGGTCGGTATTTTGGGTTAAAGCTGAGTAAGACATCTCGTGCCGTTACCGTGCCCCCCTTGCGTTCTGCCAGTGAGATAATTTTTGCGAGATTGCTTTCAAGAGCATCCGGGCTGCAAACCTCAATATTTATGCTCAAAGCTTGTTGAGTTGTGTACTCAACCCACTTGATAGCAGCAGCGACTTGACCGACCGGAATCTTGGAGGAAACCTCAATCCCCATGTGTGCAGCGTGGATACAGTGGAGGATGGTTGCGACGCGACCAACTTTCTCAGCAGCCTTACCTAACATTGCTCGCATCCCTTGCTTGGGATGATTTAGTCGGAGTCGCTGGCAGTGGTTGTAATAATCCACAAACAACTTTCGGGCTTCCTCATCTAGCTCGAATTGCATCATCGGGATAGCGTCCACATTTTCGTAGAGCGCTTGCAACATCGGGTTGATGTCAATCTTTGACACACCTAAAGTTATCTGGGTTAAGGCTGGTGGCTGTTGCACAAAGTCAAATCGGGCAAAGGTTCCGTTGTCGTCGCTGCCATCTCCCAGAAAGGGTTCTAAGACTTTGGGCTGGATGTTTCCATAAATAGAAAGGGATACCGCACCGACGTTGACGGTAGTGCCGGCTGCACGTGCCACTACAGCACCGTTACCGCTCCAACATTCCAGCAAGTCCTCTTTATCACTTCCCTTGCCACTGCGGTACTGGTTGGCTGATTTTAAAAATCCTGCAAGCTCATCGCACAGCCAGAGTATCCCTTGAATGGGATTCCGGCCTACCATCCCTGCTATCCCCTCCCATGTAGCTTTAGTGATGTAGGGGATTGTCTCTACAGGGGCATCAGGCGCGGGGCCCTTGTTCTCATCCTTGCTGTTTTTCCATAGTTCAAGCTCCTCTTTGTAGGCTTTTTCTTGGGCATTAAACTTTTCCTGATTCTTTTGTCGCATTGCTGCCAGCGGGTCTGTGATCATGGCATTCAATACAGGGGTCTTCATCTGGCTTGACTCAGCGATAAGGGCCCCGAAGTAGCCAAAAGTCCGACACCGATACCTGTTCCATTCCTCTACAAGCATTGTGCTGCTGCCATTCTTCAAGAATCTTGAGACACCAGAAATCAGTGCCAGCGCATAACACTCAGGTTTTAGGTTCATGCGTCGTGCTACTTCTTCGACCGGGGTAGCTAGGGATTCAGGGAAGATTTCTGAGAGTTTGACGCTGGCAGACTTAGAGGCAAGTAGTTGTTCAATTCCAATTCTCGTGTCTGCAAGGTCGGACTCTTGCTCCAGTTCTTGCTCCAGCTCCTGATAGAGCGAGCGAATTTCTTGGGTTGGCCTCCCGTATTTCTGTGACAGGGTTCCGATCGCAATTGTCAGGTCGGAGCGCTTGAGATTTTCCTCTAGGAGTTGGCAGACTTCGGTTTTTAGCTCTGAAAGTTCGCGGGCTTCAAACTTTGGATGAGTCAAAACTTTTGCTGGCAGAGGTTCCGGGTTTTGAGCCTGCGATGCAATTTCTGCGTTCATCCGGCTCAAGAATTCATCCGGCCCGATCGCTTCTAAGATTTCTCGGATATCTCCTTTCTCTGGGATGTTGGGGTAAATGACGCGCGGGTCAATGACTATGCACGGAAGTTGAATGTGACGCGCAACGAGCCAGACTTCCTGTCCTTTCTTGATTCCAGCGTCGTCGTTGTCACGTATTTTCGCAAGGACAATATTCTTTCCTGTTGCCTGCAATGCTTCCAGCATCATCTGAATTTCGGGATGACTCCAATTGCTCCCTTGCATCGTCAGCGCTGCGATACTGTTGCCACGTGCAAGTTCTACATTTTCCTCGCCCTCAACTGTCAAAATTGCAACTGCCTGACTGTCTGGTACAGATTTTAGAAGCTCAACAACTTCGGCAATTTTATACGCTGACCAACGGGCATCGCCTTTTGTCCAAACTTCTTTGCCGTTGGGGTCGATGTGTACCTGTCTGTAGGTTTTATCGTGCCCCTTCGGATTAGTTGCGTCTGGCCACTCATAGCGCAAAACTTTTTGAGTGTCGCTGTAGTTGTAAGTAATCTGCAGAGCGTTGGGTGGAACATCCTTGGGAAAATACTTCGGCTGCTCAGGGCGTGGTGATTTTCCGGGCGCGGGCAACCTGAGAAGTTTTGCGCCGATCGGAATTGGCGCGGGTGGATATTCTTTCTTTTTAGCCTTCGGCTTTCTTGCTGGCTGTGGGGGTTGCTCTCCGTTGCGCTCTGCCAAGAAATCAGCCAGTGGCCGAATAGCTTCACGGATATCGTCAGTGCTACAACCACCGCTCCAGCATTGAAATTTTGCACTTTTGGGGTCGATACCTAGTCGCCGACCTTCGCACACCGGGCAAGTGTAGAAATTTTTGCCCTTGCCTGGTTCTAGCTTGTCTAGATGGTCGCGGATATCAAATTTAGAAGTGCTTGAAACTTTACCGTCGATCGGAGTAGAATCGTTGTACATGGAATCTTGCTCGCCCCAAAGCGAGTTTGAGCAAAAACCGTTCTTCTGAGTCGTCAAAACATAGAGAGAGCGGTTTTTTGCGTTGTGTATAGTTTTAAGCCATTGAATACATATAGGCGACTGGCTTTAGTCGCCTATCCTTGATTGCCACTTGAGGGTAGGTGAAAGTATTGAGGCCGGGAGACGTGGGCTATCAGCGGCCATTCTCTCTACATCCCTTGCCATATGCGATTCCCTTACTCCCCCTGTTAGCCGCAAACCGTGGAATCCATTTGGGAGAATCGCTTGCACTTATTGTAGCAGTAGACGTTAATACGGCAATGCAGCAAGAAAGTAGTAGTAGGTGTGACCGTCAAACCCTATAGGTTTGCACAAAGCCATTCGATTCTGGGAGTATGCTGTGTGTACGCCAACCCTATAGGGTTGGTTTTTGGTGTGCATATTTTGGGACTGCGTTGTGCGTCCGAAACCCTATGGGTTTCGGAAATCGAGTGCACATTTGGTGCTACTCCCCGATGACGCGGTGGTACTCAGCCTCAGCAGCCTTGTATTTTGCCCCGCCCCCTCTAGTCAGCCCCCAGATTTCAAGAATGATTTTTAACTTGCCCCAGCCTTTTGCCTTGAGTTCGAGTATCCGTTCAGCGCGTTCATTTTCAGCGTTCACCGAAGGTTCAGCTAGTTGATTTGAGTCTGAATGTTCAGAGTGTTCATCATCGTCACAACTCAATGCCAGAGCGCGTTCGAGATGTTCGACAGGGTTCAAGATTTGTTCAGCTTCCTTCCGCCGTTGTTGCTCGGCTACATAGATCGAAGTGCTAAGCTCGTCAGCCACATCAGCATCAATCGCCCGCTCTTTCATCGCCTCGAAGTCCGCCTCTTTAGCGACCTTGAGGGCACATCGGCGACCTTCAAAGCAGCAAGCGAAACCCGACACCAGGGCGATACCTTGCATGAAATTATGCAGGGGAATCTTGCGGGAAAAAATGAATGGCGGAGCTAGCCAGAGAGTAAGCCCCGATAGAGACAAAACCGACACTTTCAAGAGCGACACAACATCACCCCCGCTCCCACTAAAGCTCCGATCGTACTGGCAATCAATCTGAACCTGAATTGCAGTAAATCGATTTTCAGGATGGCAATAATTGCGTCATCTAGCAGCCAAGCGCTAGCACTGACAATAAGTTTAAATGCGAACAATGCTTGCACAAATAACAGCAGAGAATGATGGAGCGATGCCAACCAGCAAAGAAAGCTGGAGGCAATCGCAGTCAGCAGGAAATTGTTGCCAAGTGCGATCGCCTTTATCATTGCTCCGTGCCTCCCAGTAACTTAGCTTTTATAGCTTCAATCCGTTCAGTAGCACGGTTCTCTGCTTTCTCCAAGCCAATACCTAGGCGGGCATATCCGGGACGCAAACCGTGCAATTTCTTAGCTAAGCCCACATCAGCTTTCTTCTTGGTGAGTTCATTGACAGCTACCGCTCCCTCATATTTGCGGTGGCTTTTGTGGACTTTTGCATCAGCCTCTTCAATCTGCGTTAGCGACTTGTAGGCTTTTTTAGCGTGGCGAGCGCCCTCGGTCTTTTCTTTTGCCAGCTTCTTCATTGCGCCTGCCTCTTCCTCGGTGAAGTAGCGCGGGGCATCTACTACGGGCGTGGTGCGGATGCTGGTAAAGTTGCCAGGATTGAGCGGTGTAATCGCGCTGACATCAGTCGGAGCCATCAGCTTGTCGCTCTTGTGGCTGATAGCGTCGCTGCTATCGCCACCGAATAGTCGAGTCATTGTTCCCATTATTTACCTACCTGAATTGTGATTTTTACCGGGAGTAAGTTGAGGGGATTGATGCGGGGGAACAATCCCAAAATCAGCACAGCAAAGCCAACCGACGCAAGAGCCAAAGCGAAGGCTTGCCCAAAATCCACCCATTCCAGCAAATTAATCTGGCGTGGGTTTTCAGTGGAAACGGTCAAGCCGTCAATAGGCGTGATTTCAGATTTGCGATCGAACTCTAGACCGTGCGAAGTTAGTAATGCTTCCCATGTTTTAGTAGCAGTGAGCTTGCCAAACTTTCGGGCTTCGGTATCACAAAGACCGCAAGAATAAGCAACTGTTTTTAGGTGGTCAATACGGCGGCAAGAGACAGGAGATTTAGACATGACTTGCCGCCCTCAAAGTGCTAGCCATAGTCGGCTCACCGTCATAACACGGGTACAAGTCATCGAGACCAGAAGTGGTATGCGTCCAAAAGACGTAATACAGCCAACTATCAGAGGGATAACTTGAATATCCTTCTGGTAAATAGCG
Organism: Microcoleus sp. Pol17C6; assembly: GCF_036701145.1. Taxonomy (NCBI): domain Bacteria; kingdom Bacillati; phylum Cyanobacteriota; class Cyanophyceae; order Oscillatoriales; family Microcoleaceae; genus Microcoleus; species Microcoleus sp. Pol17C6. The sequence continues at coordinate 1,872 of NZ_JAUBQH010000108.1, read as the reverse complement.
GACTCCTAAAACCTCACCAAAATCAACAAACTTCTCGCCAAATTCACCAATCCAATCTTGAGCAACTAAATCGCCGATCGCGAATTCGGGTCGAGGGAGTACGCTGAGAGGGGTAGCTACAGGTTGAGTGCGTGGGACAAGACACAACAAAGCAGCCGACACTGCTTGCTGGAAAAGTTCGCGCCGGCGAAATGTAAAGACTTGCGATCGCCCATCAGGGAACCGCGCCGAAGTTGGCATAATTATTAAGCTCCAACGGTTGACAGAGAATCGTTGTAGAAGTCGTGACTTGGCTAGCGGTGCAAACGCTTGTCAGTCGCGCATCAATCTTCCTTACCTTTAGAGTGCAGGTTTACAGCCACCGTGTCAATAGGTGGCTGTAAAGTTTTGTGTCCCAAAAGTTGCCCGTAGAGTCAACATATTAACAGCATCAAAGCGGGCGTAAATGCTCCAAAATCTTGCCGTCTAAATACACGGCATTAATCACTTTCTCCGACGTATCGCACCATTTAGCAACCACCGCACTCGGTACACCTTTGCCTACCTGTTCGCTGATAAAAGTATCCCGGCAAGAGTAAGGCGTAGTTGTCTTACAATCCTGTTGATGTTGGCGGGTGCTTTCAGTAATCGGGTCAACCAACTTATGCCACACCTGCTTGGTAAAATTGTTGTAGTTAATCGCCCCGCCCTTAACAGGTGACGGAAAAACCAACCTATCTTTGTCAGTCAGATTTTGTGGCTTGATACCTTTCAGCAACTGAATCAGTTCTTGATTGCAAGGAAATTTACGCCGTTTGTTGTTTTTACTGCCGTCAACCCTTGTCTCCTTTCCACTTGGGTGCTGTATACTTCCGTTAAATACAATGTGAGAAAAGTCAGGAGCAATGTCAGACCACCTCAAGCCCACAGCTTCAGAGGGACGGCATCCAGTCAGCAGCCAGAACTGCACCATCGGGTAGTAAAAACAAAACTTTTGCCCGGTTTCTCCCCTCCCGTTCCAAGTACCTCTATGGTTCTTAAAAGCCTCTAATACCAGCTCTTTTTCTTGCGCTGTGAATGCGTTTGGCTCCGGGTCACTTTCCCAGTTATGTTTAGGCAATTCTGCTGCCATCCCTTCAAACGGGGATACAGTTAAACCCTTGACAATCTTGAACTTAATCCCCCACTTTACCGCTGCATTTAGGTGAGTCAAAATCCTCTTAGTCATGCTGTTAGTCGTATCCTCCAGCAGCCACGCGCGTACCTGCAACGCACCGTCCTCCGACAGAGGCTGATGAGGGCAGCGGTCAACATAGCTCTGAATGCCCGTCACCAAGTAATTGAAAGTTGTCGCCTTGAGTGCTGGCTTCTTGAACTCCAAGTATTTAGCAAACAGCTTCGTCAGTGTCAGTTCCGGCTTAGGCTTGACAGTTTCAACAACAGTCAAGTGAGTCTGCGGCTTGTACTTCTTGAGCGTGGGGTCAAACCGCTCAAACTTGATATCAGATTCAATCACCCGTGCTTTAGCTTCTGCCAGTTCCCAGTTTTCCGGGGTATCTGCCAGATTCAGGTACAGGAATTTTTGATTGCCCCCATAAAGCTGTCTCGGCATCTGCAAGCGTAGTCGCCCCTGATTGGTTTGAACGACTACGGAACCTTTTTTAGCTTTGCTCGGTGGAAGATTGACCATAATTTTCTGTCAACTCAACACCCCCATAATACCCATTTGAATACAGAATGAATACAATTCTCTAAGACCCCAATAGCGCAATCCCTAGAAATGCTTGCAGACAAGCAGTTCAGAACTATCGCCCTCTAGCCTTCCAAGCTAACTATGCGGGTTCGATTCCCGCTGCCCGCTTGCGCCTACAAAAACCTCAAACCAACGAGAAA
>NZ_JAUBQH010000012.1:0-128459 GCF_036701145.1 Microcoleus sp. Pol17C6 | reverse complement strand
GGGCAATTCAACGCCTTACGATGGTGACTGGATTTACTGGAGCAAAAGACGTGGAGAATACCCTGAAACACCAACAACAGTGGCAACACTCCTGAAGACACAAAAAGGTAAATGTACCCACTGCGGTCTGTACTTTACACCTACAGACACTGTAGAAGTTGACCATATCCTACCCCGCTCCCTAGGCGGTAAGGATGAGTATAAAAACCTCCAACTTCTGCACAAGCATTGTCACGACACAAAAACGGAAAATGACGGTTCCCTTAATAAGGACTATCATAGCAATCCGTTCTGAGTTGTATCCTTAACAAAGGATGAAGATACTGAGGAGCGGAATGAAGCGAAAGTTTCACGTTCCGTTCTGAAAGAGAGGTAGGGGTAGAAATGCCCCTATCGACTCTACCCTGCTGACTTGCTTTCAGCAAGATTTAAGCATACTTATCCTGCAACCTTATAATAATTCTTGTGCCAGACACTGCCCAGAACCGCCCAGAGCTGGATCTGAAGACCATATTTCCATTCGAGCTAGATAACTTTCAGAGAGAGGCGATCGCCGCCCTCGATGCAGGTAAATCGGTTGTCGTGTGTGCTCCCACAGGCTCTGGGAAAACGTTAATCGGGGAATACGCCATCCATCAAGCACTCTCCAGGGGGCGGCGCGTCTTCTATACCACTCCCCTCAAAGCACTCTCTAACCAAAAGCTGCGCGACTTCCGCAGTCAATTTGGAGACGAAAACGTAGGTTTGCTCACGGGCGACATCTCCGTCAATCGAGATGCGCCGATTTTGGTGATGACTACCGAAATATTTCGGAATATGCTCTACGGTACGCCGATCGGAGAAGTCGGTACTTCCCTCACCGGAGTAGAAACCGTGGTGCTAGACGAGTGTCACTACATGAACGATCGCCAGCGCGGTACCGTCTGGGAAGAATCCATCATCTACTGTTCGAGCGAAATTCAACTTCTCGCCCTCTCAGCAACCGTTGCCAATAGCGACCAACTCACAGACTGGATTAACAAAGTCCACGGGCCCACTGAACTCGTCTACTCAGACTTTCGGCCAGTGCCGCTGCAATTCCACTTCGCCAACCAAAAAGGGATATTTCCCCTGCTAGACGAGACCGGCAAAAGAGCGAATGTTCGGTTAGTCCCCAAAAAGAAGCAGCAAAAAGTAGAAAGAGGCAGCATCCCCACTCCGAGTTTGACCGATGTTTTGGCCCGGTTGGACGATCGAGATATGCTACCAGCAATTTACTTCATCTTCAGCCGTCGCGGGTGCGACCAAGCCGTCGCCGAAGTCGGCAATTTCTCCCTGGTTAACGAAGCCGAAACAGCCGAACTCAAACGCATCATTGACGATTTTTTACAGCGAAACCCAGAAGCAGAACGCTTCGGTCAAAAAGAAGCTCTTTTAAAAGGCATCGCCGCCCACCACGCAGGCATTTTGCCCGCTTGGAAAGGTTTAGTAGAAGAACTATTTGGCAGAGGTTTGATTAAAGTCGTATTTGCCACCGAAACCCTAGCAGCCGGGATTAATATGCCCGCCCGCACCACAGTCATTTCCACCCTGTCCAAGCGCACCGACAAGGGACACCGACTGCTAAACGCTTCAGAATTCCTGCAAATGGCCGGTCGGGCTGGTCGGCGGGGCATGGACAAGCTGGGGCACGTCGTCGCAGTTCAGACGCGCTTTGAAGGCGCAAAAGAAGCCTCTTATTTGGCAACAGCCAAAGCCGACCCTCTCGCCAGTCAGTTTACGCCCAGCTACGGCATGGTGCTGAATTTGCTGCAAACACACACTCTCGACGAAGCTCAAGAGTTGGTAGAGCGAAGTTTCGGTCAATACCTGTCAACCTTGTACTTGCAGCCGCAGCAAGAAGAATTAGACCGGCTGCAAACAGAATTGGCTGTCCTGGAACAGTCCCTGGCGGCCGGAGGAAATGTCTCCACCCTGGAAAAAGAGCTCGCCCATTACGAAAAATTGCAGGCAAGACTCAAAGAAGACAAACGTTTGCTCAAAATTCTCTTGCAGCAAGCTGAAGAAGCCAGATTTAAGGAAATGTCCGTAGCTGTGGCTTTTGCAGTGCTCGGCACGGTTCTGAGTCTCAAAGGTAAACACGTTCCGACAGCAAAACGATCGCACACAAATCCTGTACCCGCCGTATTGGTTGCCAAAATCGCAGGTTCTGGCCAAGCACCAAATTTGGTGTGCTTGGGCAAAGATAACCGCTGGTATGTCGTCGCCATTAGCGATGTCGCTACCCTGCACGCCGAATTACCTCGCTTGAGCGTTGCAGATACCTTGAACCCGCCGTCGGAAATGCCCCTGAGACTCGGCCAGTGCCGCTTGGGAAATGAAGAAACTGCTTCAATTGCTGCATCGATCCCACAATTGCCGACACCGGAACCGAGCCCAGAGGCGATCGAGCAACAGCAGAAAATCGCAGCCCTAGAAGCTAAGCTAGAAATTCACCCGGTTCTAGAATGGGGAAATCCCGGTACTTTGCTCAAACGCCAGCGCCGCCGGGAAGAATTGAAAAAAGAAATCCGCAAAAGCGAACAAGAATTAGAAAAGCAGCGAGCTCGCTACTGGGAGCAATTTCTCAACTTAATCGACATCTTGCTTAATTTCGGCTGCTTGGAAAAAGTAGTTTCGGCAACGGGAAACCGAGATGACTCCTCCGACAGGTTGGTGCCCACAGTCTTGGGCCAAGCTTGCGCGGCTATTCGCGGTGATAACGAACTGTGGCTGGGTTTGTCGCTGATGTCTGCTGAGTTTGACGAACTCGACCCCCACCACCTCGCTGCAGCTTGTGCGGCCTTAGTTACAGAAGTTTCCAGGCCCGACAGTTGGACTCACTACTCGCTGTCGCCGGAAGTTTTGGCACCTTTGGACAATCTGCAAAAAGGCTTGCGCCGCCGCTTGTTTCAAGTGCAGTACCGTCATGAAGCTGCAATCCCGATTTGGCTGGAACGGGATTTAGTGACTTTAGTTGAGCAGTGGGCTCTGGGTGTTGAATGGCTGGAACTGATTAGCCATACGAGTTTGGATGAAGGGGATGTGGTGCGGATTTTGCGCCGGACTTTGGATTTCTTGTCTCAGATTCCTCATGTTCCTCATGTTTCGGATTCTTTGCGGAGGAATGCTGGTCGGGCGATGCAGTTAATCGATAGATTCCCGGTGAATGAAGCTGCAACGCCAGAAAATTGTTGACAGTTGACTGTTGACAGTTGGCTGTTGGCTGTTGGCTGTCCGACATCTAAATTGTATTTTTGGTTTTTCAACCCAAATGCACCCAGGTTTTAATCTAAAATCGTTTCCGGTTGCATCGGTATTGTTCAAATGCCAAAATGTCCAAACAGTCAACTGTCAACTGTCATGAGGAATAGATCAAGATTTAAATCCAAAATCTAAAATCTAAAATCCAAAATCTAAAATCTAAAATCTAAAATCGCTCGATCGCACTTTTTCCTGATTCAGGTTGCAGGGCAGGATAGAAAATTGTATGGTGCGGATCGATCGCTCTTAATTGTTATTGAATTTTTGTCTAGCGGTGCGCTGGGTAATTCTCCTATTTATGATGCAACAAATCAAAAAGCCTCATCAAATGCCTGATGCCTGCTCCCAGGCTAAAAAAATTCGCTTTTTCACTTTCTTGCAAAGAGTCTTAATTGGAACTCTAGCGAGTACATTACTCAATCTCTTCATCCTATTTCCCTCTCCGAGTTTCGCAGAAGTAGTTCTGGGTGTGGTTCGCAGTTCCGAGAATTCTCCCGACTGGGTAAAGATTACCACGCGCCTCTGGGAAAGTGGCATTGCTTACAAACCAATCAATCTCGAAGAAATCAAAAGTACGGCGGATTTAACAGGCGTTAACGTGCTGTTTTTGCCCAACATTGAAACTTTGACTCCTGCACAAATTAAAGTTTTAGAAGCTTGGGCATCCCAGGGCGGCCGCTTGATTGCTTCGGGCCCCGTCGGCCGCAGTTCCCCGGCTTTGGTGCGCCAATCTTTGCGATCGCTCCTCGGGGCCTATTGGGCTTTTCCGTTAACCCAACCGGCAACCCCGCAACCGCGCAACCGCTGTCGGGATCTTGCTTGCACTACTTCTAGCAATTGGGTGCCGACTGCACAACAAAATGCTTCTGTTCAAGGCGGTGTCTTGATTCCGGCTGATGCGAACAGTCAAACTATTGCTACTTGGAAAGATAGTTCCGGTTCCTCCGCAGCCATCGCCACGGATCGCGCTACCTACCTCGGCTGGCGCTGGGGTAGCGACGGTTCGGCAAATGTAGATAAGGCTTGGCTGCAAGCCTCGATCGCCCGCTGGGGAGGCACGATCGCTTCTGGGCCTGTAGCGCCGCCCACTGCTGCCGCGACCCCACTGCCAACTCCCCCCTCAAGAGTCACTAGAAACAGCCCTAGTTCGCCGCGTACTACCCCGCTGAGCCGACTTTCTCCCTCTGGCTCGCTTCCCGATCCAGTTCCTGCAACTTTTACAGATCCTTCGGATCAGTCGGCGCCGGCGGGTTTGGACGTGCAGCCAAATTCCAATAAGCCGATCGTCAGCATTGAAGCGTACTTGATGCGCCAAGAACTCACTAACCTCCTCGGCCGGTTTGAAAGCGCCCTGACAGCATCTAATTCAGCCAATACCGCCGTCAATCTCAATGCTGCTAGCACCCCTCAACTGGTGGCGGCAGAACAGGGGGGCGGCGGCCCGGCAGCCAGTCGCTTGACTATTCTGCAAGCGAGCAGGACGGGGGCGATCGCCCAAGCGCGACAGGTTTTGCAAACTTTCGACCAACTCCTGCAACAGCAAAACTACGCGGAGGCTAGAAAGCAGTGGGTGGAAGCGCGGCAGTTGCTGTGGCAAAATTACCCGAAGGAAGGACAGCGCGTTGGGGCGGAAATTCGGGCGGTTTGGCTCGATCGCGGTACGATCGTCGCAGCGCGATCGGAACAGGGTTTGGCGGCAGTGTTCGATCGACTCGCAGCCGCCGGTATCAATACGGTTTTCTTTGAAACTTTGAATGCCGGATATACGATTTATCCCAGTCAAGTTGCAGCGCAACAAAATCCCCTAACAGTTGGCTGGGACCCGCTGGCATCTGCGGTTAAATTAGCTCACGAGCGAGGCATGGAACTGCACGCTTGGGTTTGGGTTTTTGCCACAGGAAATAAGCGCCACAATACTTTAATTGGACAGCCTAGTTCTTATCCCGGGCCGGTACTTTCCTCTCATCCACAGTGGGCAAATCTTGACAATAAAGGACGCACGCAAAATCCTAACGATGGTAAATTTTATATCGACCCGGCGAACCCGGAAGCGCGTAATTATTTGCTGCAAATTATCAGCGAAATTGCCAACAACTACAAAGTAGATGGGGTGCAATTAGACTATATTCGCTATCCTTTTCAAGATGACAATGCGAATTTTACTTACGGTTACGGTATTGCGGCGAGGCAGCAATTTAGGCAGTTTACTGGTGCAGATCCGGTGAATATTTCCCCCAGGGACGGCAGTTTGTGGCGGCAGTGGGTTGAGTTTAAAACTAATCAAATTAATAGTTTTGTAGCTGAAGTTTCTCAGCTTTTGCGGCAGAATTATCCGCGCACAATTCTGTCGGTGGCGGTGTTTCCGCACCCGGAAAGTCAGCGGATTTACAAAATTCAGCAAAATTGGGAAGTTTGGGCTCGTCAGGGCATTGTAGATTTGATTGTGCCGATGACTTATGCTTTGGATACAAACCGACTTCAGCGCATTACGGAACCGTTGGTAAAGGAACAAATTCTGGGTTCGGCTTTGATTTCTCCGTCGGTTAAGTTGTTGAGTCTCCCGGAAGTGGTGGCGATCGACCAAATTCAAGCTTTGCGCGATTTGCCGACAGGGGGCTATGCTATTTTTGCGGTGGAAAGTATCAGCAGCGGGATGCAGGGGTTTTTTAACCGCACTCAAGGCACGCCAGTGCGTTCCACTTCTGCTGCGGAGCCGATTCCTTACCGACAGCCGTTTGCAGCGGCTGCTTCGCGCTATACTGCTCTCAAGCAGGAATGGAGTTTTTTGTTGGCTAACAATCAGTTGCGGGTGTCGGAATCTGAACTGAAAGTTTTGCAAAGTCGAGCGGATGAATTGGCGCAAGCTTTGAGCAACTTGGCGGCAAATCCTTCTACGGAAAGTTTAGCCAATGCTAAAAGATTGTTAAGGGGTTTTCAATCTCAATTTCAATCTTCGATGCGCTTGCATTCTGCCGAAAATAGCTATCAGGTGCAAACTTGGCAAAATCGTTTGGAGAGTTTGGATATGCTGTTACGTTACGGCGAAAGGATGGAGTTGAATCGCAGGTAAATACAGATTTTTGGGTTGTGTGCTGCAGTGGATAGTGCGATCGTGCTAACATTTGGGCGATCGTACTCTAATTAATAAAACTTACGCACGTACTAAGATTTTGTGTCATGGCAAACGTAGGGAAGCACTCTCAAAGCCTTGATTTAACGCCCTTGAGTACGTCAGCCCTGATTAAGTTAGTTGGCGATGCCAGGGGTAATCCTCACCTTGGTTTTTTCACAGCAATACTTCGTTCGATCCCGCAGATGCAGTAAAAAACCCGGTGGTTGAGCAAAGCCGAAACCCGCTGTCTTGGGTCGGAGTGCGATCGCGAACTGTAAGTTTGTAAGTAGGTCATCGCAAAATAACCATAGTATCTTATCAGAGAGGGTTTAATTAAGATCCACGATCAAAGTGAGTAGATGAGTCTTCTCACCCGCCCGAACCATGTAATGTTTATTTGCACTTACTTAGTGACGACGAAAGTCCTCAAAACTTTTAAAGGTCGAGATCAAACTATTTGACCATGAGTGATTAACCGGATTTGATATTACTCGCTCGTCTCTCGCTCCAAGATTTTAACACCTACTAATTTAAACTGCCAATTTTAATCACTTTTAGGATGAATATGTTTCCTAAACCCCTCAATCGTTTGGCTACAAAATTTATCGGCAAAGCTCCATTACAAACGGTGCTAGTGGTTCCTTTTTTAGTGCAAATTGTTGGCACGGTAGGAGTTGTAGGTTGGCTATCTTTCCAAAACGGTCAGCGGGCGGTCAACGAGGTGGCCGCTCAGTTGCGGGGAGAAATTAGCGATCGCATCAAAGACCGCATGGAAAATTATATGTCAATTCCCCATATAGTCAATCACCTGAACGTTCAAGGTATCAAATTGGGGCAGTTGAACTTAGAAGACAACCAAAAACTAGAACATCATTTCCTAGAACAAATTCAATATTTTGATTCTATCAGCATCATTTACACAGGGAAAGAAAATGGAGAACATTCGGGAGCAATCCGCACTCAAGAACGGATTATGATATCGGCAGCAGACAGCTCTACTGGCAATAAATTAGCTCGATATACTCCTGACTCTCAGGGAAACCGCGTTCAATTAGCGCAAATTTCACCCAATATTTACGACCCGCGAATTCGCCCTTGGTACATAGCAGCGGTGGCGGCAAAAAAACCAATTTGGACTCCAATTTATACAGACTTTTTGACAAGGGAACTGGCAATTACTGCTGCTTTGCCTATCTACGATGACGCTGGCAAGCTGTTAGGAGTAGCTGGCAGCGATTTGCTGTTTTCTAAAATCAAAGAATTTCTGGTTAGCCTCAAAATTGGCAAGTCGGGGCAAACTTTTGTGATGGAGCGATCGGGGATGTTAATTGCCACTTCAACGGCGAGTGCAGAATTTGTGGTGGAAGGTAAAGAAACAAGACGCATCAAAGCTTCAGAAAGCGACAATCCGGTAATTAGACAAACCGCACAGCATTTAGATAAACACTACGACAGCTTAGCTAAAATCAATAATTCTCAACAGCTTACTTTTGATGTTGACGGCAAGCGAAATTTTATTCAGCTAGCTCCTTTTAAAGACGATCGAGGGTTGGATTGGCTGATTGTAGTAGTTGTACCCGAGTCTGACTTTATGGAGCAAATTAACCTCAACACACGCACGACTTTTTTACTGTCAGTTGCAGCTTTGATTGGTGCGACAATTCTGGGGATTCTTACTGCTAAATGGGTCGTACAGCCGATTTTAAGATTGAATGCGGCGGCGAAAGCTTTGGCCCGGAATGAATGGGATACAAAGCTCACTCTGAACCGCGAAGATGAACTTGGAGAACTTGCTGCTGCTTTTAACAGCATGGCAGAGCAATTGCAGCATTCATTTACTTCCCTATCGGAAAACGAAAGCCGAGTCAAACAATTTCTCAATGCAGTACCGCTAGGCATTTTTATTACAGAACCCAACGGTCAACCTCACTACATTAATCCTACAGGAGAGAAACTTTTATCTCAAGGAATTGTGGCAGCCAAATCCGAAAACTTGCGGCAATTATACCGAGTTTATTTAGCAGGAACTCACGAAATTTACCCTGCGGAGCGCGACCCCATTTTAAATGCTTTACAGGGCAAAAGTGTAACTGTTGATGACATTGAAATCTCCTCGACTCACAAGACTGTTCCCCTGCAAGTTTGGGGAACTCCTATTTACGATGCTAAAGGAAATATTATTTACGGGATGTGCGCTTTTCAAGATATTACGAAACGCAAACTAGCGGAGAAATTCTTAAGGGCATACAACCAAAATTTAGCACTGCAAGTAGCAGAACGCACTGCCGATCTTGCTAAGGCAAAAGAAAAGTTTTCTAAAGCTTTTCGTTTGAGTCCGAATGCGATTACAATTACAAGAATTCGTGACGGTTGTCACCTAGAAGTTAATGATAGTTTTTGCCGGATGATGGGCTACACCCAGGAAGAAATTATCGGTAAGACAGCGGTTGATCTCAACTTTTGGGCTAGTTTGAAAGAGCGTGACCGCATGATTCAAATGTTGAAAGATCAGACGGCAATTCACAATTATGAGCTGAGGTTTCGCAATAAAAATGGTACAGAAAGAACGGCACTGCTGTCTATAGAAACCATCGATATTGAGGGAGAAGCTTGTTTTTTGTCGATTTCTAGCGATATTACCGATCGCCAAAAAGCAGAAACTGCGCTCCGCGAAGCAGAAGAAAAGTACCGCAACATTTATGAAAATGCTTTAAATGGAATTTTTCAAACTGCTGTTGACGGGAAATACATCAGCGCTAACCCCGCTTTAGCTAAGCTTTACGGTTACGACTCCCCTGCAGAATTAATAGCAGCACAGCCGAATTTCAAGAACCAGCTTTACGTGAAACCCAACCGCCGCGACGAATTTGCAGCGCTGATGAACGAGTACGGGATACTATCAAACTTTGAATCGGAAATTTACCGCAAAGATGGCAGCATAATCTGGATTTCGGAAAATTGTCGCGCTGTCTGCGATGAAGCAGGAAATTTACTGTACTACGAAGGTTTTATTAAAGACATTACTGATAACAAACAAGCGGAAATCAAAATGCAGCAGGCGAAAGAAGCGGCCGAAGCAGCCAACAAAGCGAAGAGTACCTTTCTCGCCAACATGAGCCACGAATTGCGATCGCCCCTGAACGCGGTCATCGGCTTTGCTCAAGTCCTGATCCGCAGTCAAAAGTTGTCTCAGGAAAATCAAGAAAATGTCGGAATTATCCTGCGGAGTGGCGAACATTTACTGGCTTTAATTAACCAAGTCTTAGACTTGTCAAAAATCGAAGCCGGACGCACGACGCTTAATGCAAAAAGCTTCGATTTGTACCAACTAATCGACGATTTAGAAGATATGTTTGCTCTCAAAGCTGAGCAAAAAGGTTTGCAATTAATCTTCGACACAGACGGAGAAGTTCCCCATTACATTTGTACTGATGAAGTTAAATTGCGGCAAGTCTTAATTAATTTGCTCAATAATGCGATTAAATTTACCTCAGAAGGGGGAGTGTCGGTGCAAGTCAAAGGAGGAAGGCAGAATATACATAAAAACAGCACTGACCAATTGCCCGGCCGCTACTGGCTGCATTTTGAAGTTCAAGATACTGGTGCAGGCATTGCTGCTGAAGAAATCCATCAGTTGTTTGAAGCATTCGTGCAGACAAAAACAGGTAAAGATTCTCAGGAAGGAACGGGTTTAGGTTTAGCTATTAGCCGCCAGTTCGTGCAATTAATGGGAGGTGAAATTACTGTTAGTAGCGAGATCGGAAAGGGTGCAGTATTTCAGTTTGACATCCAAGTTCATCTGGTTGAAGCTAGTGATATTGAAAGCAAAAAAACTCAACGTCGAGTTGTTGCCCTCGAACCGAATCAGCCGAGTTATCGCTTGCTAATTGTGGACGACAAACCTTGGAACCGCCAACTCTTAGTAAAACTTCTCAGTCCACTCGGATTTGAGTTGAGAGAAGCGAATAACGGTAAAGAAGCGGTTGATATTTTTAGGGAGTGGGAACCGCATCTGATTTGGATGGACATGAGAATGCCTGTGATGGACGGCTATGAGGCAACGAAACAGATTAAAACTACAACTGGCGGGCAAGCAACGGCGATTGTGGCCCTAACTGCTAGCGTTTTGGAGGAAGAACGGGCGGTGATTCTTTCGGCGGGTTGCGATGATTTTATGCGGAAACCGTTCCGCGAGGAGGATATCTTTGTGGCAATGGGAAAACATTTAGGAGTACGCTATATTTATGAAGATCCAACCGCAGTAAGTGGCGCAGGTGTAGAGGAGTCAAGTCAGGAGGTGCTGACACCGGAGGCTTTCGCCTCTCTTTCTCCAGACTGGATGGCCCAATTTAAGCAAAGTATTTTGAGTGTGGAGATGGAGGCGATCGCAACTTCGATCGCACAAATCGGCACTGTCAATCCCTCTCTTGCGGGCAAGCTTCAAGATTGCATTAATAATTTTGAATATGACAGAATTTTGAACATAATCGAACTCAGCGAGAAACAGTAAATACCAGATGACTTCAACTTCACTTAAAACCCATCGAGCTAATATTTTAGTAGTGGACGATACGCCAGAAAACCTGCGGCTGCTGGCAGGAATTTTGAGCGAAAAAGGCTATCAAGTTCGCCCCGTACCCAATGGCAAGCTAGCATTGTCTGCTGCTCAAAAAATACCCCCGGATCTTGTGCTGCTGGATATTATGATGCCGGAAATGGACGGCTATCAAGTTTGCCAGCAACTCAAAGCTTCGGAAATTACCAAAGACATTCCTGTTATTTTTATTAGTGCGATCAATGACGTGCTGGATAAAGTTAAAGCTTTTGCAGTGGGCGGAGTTGACTTTATTGCTAAACCGTTTCAAATTGAAGAAGTTTTAGCCCGGATAGAAACTCACTTAAAAATTTGTTCACTGCAACAAACTTTGCAAGAAAAAAATCAAGATTTAGCAAATGCCCTGCACCAACTGCAAGCAACCCAAGAGCATTTGATTCAATCGGAAAAAATGGCAGCTCTGGGACAACTGATTGCCGGCATTGCCCACGAAATCAATACCCCCTTGGGCATTATAGGTTCCTCTATTAATAATATATCTAATTTCTCCGACGAGTTTTTAGAAAAATTTGCTGAAATTTATCCACAACTTTCTGACGAAAGCAAAGCTTATTTTTTAGCTTTACTGTACAGAGCCACCCATCAAGAAGTTTTATTCACAAGCAAAGAGAAACGCAAATTTAAGCAGCAGTTGGCGGCGGATTTGAGCGCAGAGTCTGTTGAAAACTTCGAGGAAATTGCGGATACTTTAGTTGACATGGAAATCTACGAAAAAATAGAAGAGTTTTTGCCGCTTTTTAAATCGCCGGATTGGGAAGTAGTTTTAAATAGTGCTTACCAGTTTGCGAGTTTCAAAAAAAGTATTAGCCTGATCCAAAGAGCAACAGCGAAGTCGGGTAAAGTAGTATTTGCCTTAAAAACCTACGCTCATTTTGATAGCAAACCAGAAAAAGTCCAGGCCAACTTGCATGATGGCATTGAAACGGTGTTAACCCTTTATCAAAATCAACTAAAACACGGTATAGAAGTAGTAAAAGATTATGGAGATTTACCCCAAATTATGTGCTATCCCGATGACTTAAATCAAGTTTGGACTAATCTCGTTCATAATGCCCTGCAAGCCATGGATTATAAAGGTATTTTGATGATTGAAACTCGGCAGCAAGAGGCAAATATTTTCCTCAAGTTTACTGATAACGGCAAAGGTATTCCCTCAGAAGTTATTCCCAAAATTTTTCAGCCGTTTTTTACGACTAAATCTGCGGGCGAAGGTAGCGGTTTGGGATTGGATATTGTGAAAAAAATTGTGGAAAAACACGAAGGTACAATTGCTGTAGATTCTGTACCGGGGCAGACAACTTTTACAGTCTCGCTGCCAATTTATTAAACAAAACTTATTTGCAGGGGGCTGATTCCCGGTGACACCCGTCGCTGTCTCGCAGATAAATACAAGATTTATTACAAGAAACCGGGTTTATCTTCGGAAGTCCTATTAAAATAAGATAGGGGGCAGATATCCTGCATCTTTGCCGGAAATCAATGTAAAAAGAATTCATGTCAGTAAACCTACTACAATTTAAGCAGAGAGAAAAAGATGAATAAGCCTGTAATTCTTTGCGTTGATGATGAACCGGATATCCTGAATACTCTCAAGGTTCAGCTCAAAAATGAATTTAAAAATGATTACTTTTATGAATTAGCTGAAAGTGGTGATGAAGCTTTAGATTTACTGGAGGAATTTCAAAAAAAAGCTCGGGTGATTGTGGTTGTTTCTGATTGGCTGATGCCGGGAATTAAAGGTGACGAACTTTTTATTAAAGTTCACCAAAAATATCCTAAAATTATTAAAGTGATGTTGACTGGACAAGCGGATGCAGGGGCAGTTCAGCGGGCATTAGAAGAAGCAGATTTATACTGTTGTTTGTACAAACCCTGGCAAAGCAAAGACTTAATAGACATTATAAAATCTGGGCTGGCTAAGTTATGAAAAAACCTGTGATTGTTTGTATTGATGATGAACCTGACGTTTTGAAGAGTTTAAAGATTGAACTGAAAAAGGCGATCGGCGATCGGTGTATAATTGAAACCGCTGAAGGGGGGGCTGATGCTTTAGAGTTGCTGGCTGATTTGCAGGCAGATGAATACGAGATTGCTTTGGTGCTTTCCGATTATATCATGCCGGATATTAAAGGGGATGAGCTGCTTAGAAAAATTCACGAAAGCTCGCCGGAGACGCTGACCATTATGCTAACGGGGCAAGCAGATTTGGAAGCCCTGAGTAATGCTATTAAGTATGCTAAATTGTACCGTTATATCCCTAAACCTTGGCAAAATGAAGACTTAAAATTAACGGTAGTAGAAGCTGTTCACAGTTATTTGCAAGATCAAAAGTTAACAGATGAAATTCATAAGCGCCAAGAAGTAAACGATGAGTTAAAGCTAGTAAATGAGGCGCTGTCTGCGAGTGAAAGTCGCCTGAGTCAATTTTTAGAAGCTTTGCCCGTGGGGGTATCTGTTTATCATCCCGATGGTTCGATCGCCTATTTCAACCAAACAGCGCGGGATTTGCTGGGTGCAAACACTATCCCGGAAAGCACTGCGGAACAATTAGCTGCCACTTATCAACTTTATGTTGCCAATACTGATGAGCTTTACCCCCCGGATAATCTGCCAATTTTGCGTGCACTGAAAGGAGAATCTGTCAAGGTTGACGATGTAGAACTCCGTCAAGATGGCAAAAGAATTGCGATCGAGATCAATACCACGCCGATTTTTGACGCTAGCGGAAATATTGTTTATGCGATCGCAGCTTTTCAAGATATTAGCGATCGCAAACAAGCCGAAAAAATACTAGCAGAATACCACCACACCTTAGAAGCCAAAATTGACGAACGCACAGAACAACTGCAACAAGCCGCCTTAGCTGCTGAAGCAGCAAACAAAGCTAAAAGCACGTTTATTGCCAATATGAGCCACGAGTTACGCACCCCTCTCAATTCTATACTCGGCTTTGCACAAGTCATGGAACCCAGCCCGGATCTGACTGTCGAAAACCGAGAAAATATGAGAATTATTCGCCGTAGTGGCGAACACTTGCTGAGCTTGATAAATGAAGTGTTAGACTTGTCAAAAATCGAAGCGGGACGGATGACACTCAACCCGAAAAACTTCGACCTCTACCGCTTGCTTGACGATTTGCAAGATATGTTTCAACTGCGAGTACATAATCAAGAATTGCAGTTGCATTTCCAGCGCGATGCTGATGTTCCTCAGTACGTGCGAACCGATGATATTAAACTGCGACAAGTGCTGATTAATCTTCTGAGTAATGCGATTAAGTTTACCCAAACAGGCGAAATCATCTTAAGAGTGATCAAGTTAGAAAAATCGGGATTTCTGGATTTATTGGATAGTCCCACAGCTTGCTTTGATACCACAAGAAGTATTCGGGAATTTTCGAGAGCGAGCAGTGATTTTGCCAAGGTTGAATGGAGCGATGAGGCTGATTATTCAACTGTGCCGGGTTTTTTCCTTCTATTTGAAATAGAAGATACAGGAGTTGGCATTGCTCCCGAAGAATTGGGCAATATTTTTAAGGCGTTTGTGCAAACCGCTTCCGGTAAAAAAAATCAGAAAGGCACGGGTTTAGGATTGAAGATCAGCCGTCAATTTGTCCGCCTGATGGGAGGAGAAATTGTCGTAGAAAGTCAACTGGAACTCGGCACTACTTTTAAATTTGAAATTCCAGTCGGTGCAGTTTATGCTGCTGAGCTTCCCGATCCGGAAATTAACCGCGAAGTTAGTGGGTTGGAACCCAATCAACCGTGCTACCGGATTTTAATTGTGGACGATCGCGAAGACAACCGCCAACTTTTAGTTAAAATGCTTTCTCCTTTAGGTTTCCGGGTGGAACAAGCCACCAACGGCCAGGAAGCAATAGAAATGTGGGAAAATTGGCATCCCCACTTAATTTTGATGGATGTGCGAATGCCAGTGATGGACGGCTACGAAGCTACTAAACAAATTAAGGCTAGAATCAAGCAGAGAGAGCAAGAGGGGGAAATGAATATTTCCCATCCCGACTCTCCGATTCCAAAGATTATTGCTTTGACAGCTAGTACAATTGAAGGGAGGCAAGCGTTTGCTTTATTGATCGGCTGCGACGATTTTATTAGCAAACCTTTCCGCAAAACAGATATATTTGATGCCATCAACAAACATTTGGGGGTGAAGTATCTCTACTCTAACTCAAGGGACTTTATCTCAATAGGCGATCGAAATAATTTATCTGGCTACCTCCCTAATGCTGCGCTTGCTTATTTACCTACACTTCCCGCAGAATGGGTAGACAACATGAAGCAGGTAATCCGCAGTGCTGATTTTGACTTAATTGTCAGGACAATAGACGAAATAAGGGAGCCTCATCCTGAATTTGCGGAAATCCTCCAGGGTCATCTCGATAATTTTGATTACCAGAAAATTCTCAATTTAATTGCCGAGGCGGAGGAATCAGATAATGCAGATGAAGGCGGAACAAACTGAAAACGCTCAAGCAGATATTTTAGTAGTTGACGATACGCCAGATAATCTGCGTTTGTTGATTAGAATTTTGCAAAAAAATGGCTATAAAGTTCGACCGGTTACTAATGGTTTTTCGGCGTTAGATGCAATTCAATCCAGCCCACCCGATTTGATTTTACTCGATATTATGATGCCGGATATTGACGGCTACGAACTATGTAAAAAATTAAAATCACAAGCGAAACTCAGGGAAATTCCCATCATTTTTCTCAGCGCGCTAGAAGAAGGAATAAATAAGGCCAAAGCTTTTGAAGTCGGCGGAGCCGATTATATCACAAAACCTTTTCAGGTGAAAGAAGTATTGGCGCGAGTGAGCAATCAACTTACTGTGCGTTCCTTGCAAATGCAATTGCAAGAAAAAAATCAAAAATTGACCGCTCAAAATATCCAGTTGCACCAGGAAATCGCTGAACGCCACCAGGTGGAAATGGAAACAAGATTGCTGCTGGAGGCTACTCAAGCTATTAGCAAGTCTGAGGATTTTGACTCTGCTATAGATTTGATTTTAGGTTTAATTTGCAAAACTATTGAATGGAATCTGGGCGAAGCTTGGATTCCTTGTAGTGAGGGGTTTTTAAAATGCGCTACAGGCAGGTACGTTAGTGACTTGAGTTTTGCTCAATTCCGACAAACAAGTTGGCAGTTAATTTTTGCTCCCGGTGTGGGACTCCCAGGTAGGATTTGGCAGTCGCAGCAGTCTGAATGGATCGATGATGTTTCTACTGCACCGCAACAAGTTTTTTTACGAGCGGAAATTGCAGTAAGTTTGGGATTGAAAGCGGCTTTTGGGGTGCCAATTGTAGCGGACAATCAAGTGTTAGCTATTTTGATTTTTTATCGCGAAAAAGTTCTGAAATGTCAGCCACGCTTGTTAGAATTAGTGAGCGCGGTTGCTACGCAGCTTGGTTCGTTGATTCAGCGGAAACAAGCTGAAGCAGCGCTGAAAGTGCAGCAAGCACAAACAGAGAAATTGCTGCTGAATATTTTACCTAAACCTATTGCGGATCGCTTACAAAAAGAGCAAAAGTTGATAGCGGATCATTTTGATGAGGTAAGCGTCTTGTTTGCTGATTTGGTGGGTTTTACGCAGTTTTCTGCTCACAAAAGTCCAACGCAGTTGGTAGAAATTTTGAACGGGATTTTCTCGGAGTTCGATAGGTTGTCTGAATTGCACGGGTTGGAAAAGATTAAGACGATTGGGGATGCTTACATGGTGGTTGGGGGTTTGCCGACGCCACGGGAGGATCACTCTGAGGCGATCGCACTTTTAGCTTTGGAGATGCAGGCAGCTTTGAGGAGGTTTAATGCCAAAATGGGAGAAAATTTTCAATTGAGGCTCGGAATTCACAGCGGTTCGGTGGTGGCTGGCATTATTGGGATTAGTAAATTTAGCTATGATTTGTGGGGTGATACTGTTAATGTTGCTTCACGCATGGAATCTAACGGATTGCCTGGTAAAATTCAAGTGACGGCGGCGACTTACGAGCGTTTGAAAGAGCAGTTTGTTTTGGAAGAACGGGGTCATATCCCGATTAAAGGTAAAGGAAGAATGCTGACTTACTGGTTAATTGAAGAACAAAATAAATCTTTTTAATTTTTTGATGTTAATTTCAATTAATATGAAAAGTAGACCGCATTTATACTTTCAGGAGGGCTAATCCTTTGCAAACAGTTGAAACAAAATCGCCGACAGCATGGAAAAAAGTCGTGGTTATTTTAATATCACTACTAGCAGTAGCGGTACTGTCGATCGCTACTTTTATCGCTATACCCGGAGAAAAAACAATGTTTGCTGGAACAAGACCTGCCAATATCGGGATTCAGTCAGGAAAACTCGCAGCGTGCCCGAGTTCCCCCAACTGCGTCAGCAGCTTCAGTCAAGATGCCGAACACAAAATTGAGCCTTTGGCATACACTTCGTCCGCTGCGGAAGCTATGGTAAAGCTCAAAGGAGTGATCGAGTCCTATGGAAAAACTAAAATTATCACGGCAACTGATAATTACCTGTATGCGGAGTTCACCAGTGCTTTGATGGGGTTTGTTGATGACGTTGAATTTTTGGTAGATGATGAAGCAAAAGTCATCCATGTGCGATCGGCTTCGCGTCTGGGACAGTCGGATTTGGGAGTTAACCGCAGTCGGATAGAAGCTATCAGAACTCAATTCAATCAACTCTGAACTTAAAATTTCTAACTTTCCCGAAGCCCCTCTCCTGCAAGATGAGGGGCTTTAATTTTTGTCTATTACTATGTAATGCTGATTTGTCACCACCTACTTAACAATTATTAACAATAGGCACACCACAAAGGAGTCTCCTGCAGAGGGAGGAGGACACAGCAATGCCGTGTTCCTACGGTTGGCTTTGAGTTTTAATACTTGTTATAAGATTGACGATTGTAGAGTTTTACAATCTTTAAAATAGCTGAGCGCGCTAGCACAGAAGCAGAGATGCCGTAGTATTCCTATAGTATTAAACAACCTAAATTATACACTTCTGACTTTAGGGAGAGGGAAGTTGGCGAATTAATTTCTACTATTAATTTAAGTAGAGCAAAGAGGAAAAAACACATGGCACTTCAAAGATTAGCAGAATTTTACCCTAACTATCAGGAAGAAATCTTTGCTGGAGACGACATCAAGGGATTTGATGTTTATGCTGGCGACTCTGATGAAAAAGTAGGCACAGTTTATGATGCTTTGGTTGATGACACTGGTCGTTTCCGCTATCTGGTAATTGATACCGGTATTTGGATTTTTGGCAAAAAAGTATTGCTGCCAATCGGCTCGGCCCGCTTCGACTACGGAGCCCGTCGCGTCCACGCCACAGGCCTTCGCAACAAAGCTCAAGCAGAACAATTGCCTGCTTACAATGATTTAGAAGCAGTAGATTACGATCGCGAAGAACAGGTAAGAGGCGTCTACCGCAATCAAGGAACTGCCGCTGCCACTGCAACTCCTGCTAGCTACGATCGTAGCAGCTACAACTACGATATCGACCGCCCTCTCTACGAAACCAACGAACAGCAGCACCAAAATCTCAAGCTTTATGAAGAACGCTTGATTGCCAACAAACACCGCGCAAAAACAGGCGAAGTAGCAGTGGGCAAGCGCGTGGAAACTGAAACAGCGCGAGCTTCAGTACCCATTGAAAAAGAACGAGTTGTAATCGATCGAGTAACCCCGGTAGAAGCGGGTCGAGTAGTTTCAGTCGGTGAGGCTGACTTCCAATCAGGGGAAGTTGCACGCATGGAAGTCTACGAAGAAACGGCTGACATTCACAAGGAAGCTTTTGTCCGGGAAGAAGTCAACGTCAGAAAAGAAGTTGTTCGCAGCACGGTTGAGGGCGAAGAAACCTTGCGTCGTGAAGAATTAGACGTTAAGACTGATGGAACTGCGGTTGTAGATAATAAAAATAACAAGATCTAAACCAACCGCAACAGCTATTGCATAGGAATTGCGCCTTAAGGACATAATTCTGTCACCGCGCAGGTTTGATTGGATTGGTAGTTATCGCGCAATTCCTATGTGAGGGGCGGGGGGGTACAAAACTTGTCTAGTTTTGGCAACGTTTATGCACTTTCCCCGCCTTTACCAATTTCCCCTTACCAATTCATAAGAAAAATCTCTAAGCAGGAAAGTTTAAAAAATGAACGGTCAAGCATCAGCAGAAAAGATAGCAACTGCCAAATCAATAACCCGTCTCAACCGGGTACCTGAAAAAGTCAGAACTAAGCTAAAAAGTTTTACCGTGAAAGACAACCAAGGTCACTTGGTAGGCAAAGTTAAAGATGTATATTTTGATGCTAACGGTAAGTTAAACTTTGTGGTGGCTGGGCTAGGCAGCGAAAACGCCCGCATTTTTTTATTAAGTGTTAAGCTGCTCAAAAAAGTCGATTATCACCAAAAGGCGCTGTTTGTAACTATTAATTCGGATCAAGTCGATCTGCTGCCAGTAGTTTCGGCAAATGGCGGGCATCCATATTTAGAAAATGCCTCTGAACCGGATAGTGAATTTAGCAACAGTGAGTTAACAAATCCCTCAACAGTTATGTCAAATCTAACAGATGCCGATCGCACAGATGCAAATTGGGAGACAGATCAGGATGAGGAAAACTTGGATATTGTCGATCAAGAAGTAATTCGCCTGCTAGAAGAACGATTGGTGATCAATCGCAGCAAGCGCAAAGTCGGCGAAGTCATAGTGCGAAAAGAAATTGAAACTCGGATGGTACAAGTACCCATCCAGTGGGAAAAGCTGATTGTCGAACAAGTCGGCGACGATCCGAAGGTGTTGGCAGAAATAGATTTAGGCGAAGGACACATCACCGGTATAGATTTGACCGAGATTAAGAGCGATCGCCATGAACCGACAGTTAAGGCTGAATTTACCTCTGTGCAGAAAGCTAGCAAAATCTTAAATTCGATCGCCTCTCAACCCCGTCACGGTTGCGTCAAAGTCCGCCTCGAACTCGTTCTCGAAGACAAGCAACTTGAGGATACTTACCAAAAATGGATGACCGAACACCACTCAGAAAGTTAAAATATTCGTCCTTTTCCGTGTAGATTTTAGCTATTAGCGAGAAACTTAAATCTAAGAGCGGACTGTGGCGATCCCTGATCGGGAGAAAGTTCACCGCCATCTACTAACATCATGTTCGGTAAATTAACCGTCATTTTTGTAGGGGCGGATTCACCCATATCTATAATATAAGCGCGAGATGCCTCAACCCGCCCCGATCGGGATATTGAAATTTTTAGCGATCGACCTCTAGACAAAATTGTACGGACTTGCGGTAAAATTGTGGTGGTCAAATTTAAAAGTATTTGAAAATGCCCAGCACAATCTCCGACATTAAAGTAACAACGATCGCAGGCGAAGACAAGCAGCTAGGAGAGTACGCTGGCAAGGTACTCTTGATAGTTAATGTAGCTTCCAAATGTGGCTATACACCTCAATACAAAGGACTCGAAGAATTGAGCCAGAAGTACAGCGCGGCTGGACTCCGTGTTTTAGGATTTCCCTGCAACGACTTCGGAGGCCAAGAACCCGGAAGTAATCCAGAAATCGTCAATTTCTGTACTACCAAATACGGCGTCAGCTTTGAATTATTTGACAAAGTACGCGCTAAAGGTACTCAGCAGCACCCGCTATACGCTAAGCTTACGAGTGCAGTCGAGCCCAAGGGTGAGGTTTCCTGGAATTTTGAGAAATTCTTAGTTAGCAAACAGGGTGAAGTGGTGGCCAGATTCCGCAGCAGTGTTGGCCCCGATTCGCCAGAACTAATCGCTGCTATTGAGCGAGAATTGGCAAAATAAGAAGTTCGGCAACTAAGCTGTGTACAGGATTTAACTGATTTAACGGATGGATGTTTAGGGAAGACGGAAGAAATTAATAGGCTTTTTTTCTAATAAATTGAGAGCTAATTTTTTCTTCTGATATTCCCCATTGTGTGCAAGCACTCAACCATGAAAAAATACCGATGATTGTATTTAATTGGAGAACAGTTTAATTTAATGGAAAATACATCGGGATTAGATTTAGTTGTAGGTGTACTTGCCTTCGCAATTCTGGCAGGGGGTCTGGCAATGCTATTTGTAGGCATGGCATCGTTTCCTAAAGAAAAATAATACTAATCGATATGATGTGCGATCGCACAACTCGAATAAAAGTTTTGGTAGTGAGGACTTCAGTTATCCTAGAAATCGGATGGCAGTAGTCCTCACTACCAACTTAAAATGCTTATTTTACAGGGCACCCTCTGAATAAATCAAACTGCATTCAATTTGAACATTCGCAATTGACAATCATGCAAACTACCGAAAACAACGTCAAAATTGTCCTCGCGCCGGGGAATTTGCGCCGCGTTCACCATATCGCTTTAAACGTGCGCGACATGAAAGCTTCCCGGCACTTCTACGGTACAATTCTCGGCCTCCACGAACTAACAGGTGCAGAAATTCCCGCAACTTTAACAGAAATGGTAGCGGCTGGTAAAGTTGCTAATTTCGTCACCCCAGACGGCACTGTTATTGACTTATTTTGGCAGCCAGACTTAGAACCGCCAAACCCAGACCCGGAGAAAGCTTTTACCCGCGCCAACCACTTAGCCTTCGACATCGATCCGGCTTTGTTCGATCGCGCTCTGGAAGTGCTAAAGTCAAATCAAATTGCGATCGACAGCGGCCCCGTCACTCGCGCTACAGGACGCGGCATTTACTTTTACGATCCTGATGGATTTATCATCGAAATCCGTTGTGATCCAGTTTAAACACTCGCTATCTGGTTCTTGGTAGTCCGGGTGCACCCTACATTTACTCTTTGGATCGCCGTGAGTAGTGTTATTTTCCGTCTTGGCTAATAGGTTGCTTCGGCCAAGTAAACCGAAAAGTTGCTCCCTCACCTTCAGCAGATTCGAGGGAAATACTGCCCCCTTGACCTTCGACAATTTTTTTCACCAGCGACAAACCAATCCCAGTATTTTCAACTTTATCGCGAGCTTCCAAGGTCTGAAAAATCACAAAAACTTTATCGTGATATTGAGGATCAATCCCCGGCCCGTCATCTTCTACAGAAAACTCGTAAAAATCATCTAACTCTTTAACCGATATTTTTACATGACCCGATTCAGCTCGGTTATGCTTAATTGCGTTGCTAATTAAATTAGAAAAAACCTGCTGTAGCAGCAATTTTTCGGTCACAAAAGTTGGCATTCCCGGTTCAACTTTCACCTCAAATCCAGACGGCGGCGCCAACGAATCAATAATTTCTGCTAATAACTTCTCAACTTTTACCATTTCTGAAGGCACTTGAATCCGTCCGACGCGCGAATATTGCAGTAATCCCTCAATCAAACCTTCCATCCTGTGAACTCTGCCGCGCAGCAGGTTCATTTGGTGCAGAGTCTCCTCTGTCATCGACTCGCTGAGGTCTTCTTCTATCCAACTGCTGAGATTGGCGATCGCCCTGAGTGGCGCTTTCAAATCGTGAGAAACTACATAAGCAAACTGGTCTAATTCTTGATTCCGCTTTCTTAAACTATTCGTCGTTTGAGCTAGATTTTGGGCTGTCAACCTCAATTCTTGAGCGCGCAACCGCAGCGATTCCTCAGCTTGTTTGCGTTCTCTAATATCTTCAATCACACTCATCAGAAATGGAGTGCCATTTTGTTCTCGCAGCAGCGAAACCGTTAAGTTTGCCCACACCAACTCTCCGTCTTTGCGGATGTAGCGCTTTTCCACAGAGAAATTTTCAATTTCTGCTGCTAACAATTGGCGCAAAAGTTCCAGTTCGCTTGCCAAATCTCCAGGCCAAGTAATATCCTGAAATCTTTTCTCCACCAATTCTTGCCGGCTGTAGCCCAAAATTTCGCAAAGTTTTTGATTGACTAAGAGAAATTTGCCTTCCACAGTCGCTTGAACCATGCCTACTGCCGCCTGCTCAAAAGTAGCGCGAAACCGCTGCGCGCTTTCGGCTAAAGCAATTTCTGAGCGTTTGCGATCGCTAATATCGTTGCTGATTTCCAAAATAGCCACTGGTTGATCTTGCTTGTCGTACTGCAAAGTCCAGCGGCTTGCCACCGTTATTTTTGTCCCGTCTTTCTTAGTTCGCACCAGTTCTCCTTGCCAAGAACCCTTCTCGAAAAATACTTTTTGAATTACCTCAAAAGGTTGGGCCCATTCTGTTTGTAAAAGCTTGTGAATATTTTTTCCTATTGCTTGCGACTTCCGCCACCCGTAGAGCCACTTCGCCCCTAAATTCCAATAAGAAATTACCCCATTCAAGTCTAGGACCGCGATCGTATCATTTGCCAAATCCAGCATTTGCGCTTGCTTTCGCAGAGTTTCTTCGGCTTGTTTTCGTCCTCGGGCATCGCGGCAAATCGCAATAAACAAGTGTTGATTTGCCAGACGCATTTCGCTGACAGCCAACTCCATCGGGAACTTCGTTCCGTCGTGTCGAATTCCAACTGTTTCTTGCTGGTAAGTCTTCAGCCTAGTATCTGGATGTAACACAAAATATTCGATCGAATAATCCCCCACACTGCTGTGCGGCAGCGGTTGAGCTATCAGCCGCCGCAGGTTAGATCCCATTATTCGATCGGCTTTCTCGCCAAAAATCTTTTCTGCTGCCCTATTAAAAGACTCAATATTTCCCTGTGCGTCCAAAGTAATAATACCGTCAGCCGCATTGTCTACCACAGCTTGAATGCGACTTTTACTTTCTTCCAAGCCCGCTTCCCGCTTGCTCAATTCCTTCTCTAAACTATCAAATAAATACCAGGAAGCCCCTGCACCCAAACAGCCGGAAAGTAAACCCGCAACTTGCACAAAATTAATGAAATCTACTAACTCCCCTAATTGCCGATCTAGACTTTTCTGGTAGGCTTCGCCGGCATTAGCAAACACATTAATTTTTGCGCGCAGGTTCTCCCTCCTCAATTTGCCTTGAGTGAACACCTCAATTATTTCCGGCGACTGCATCCTTATTGCCGAACTGTCCAGCTTATTCAAAGTGTTTTGCAAGAAATTTATATGCTGTTCGGTACTTTTTTTAATTTCTTCAAATCGCTGAGCTTGCAGTTTGTTTTCTTGAACCAAAACGTTGAGTTTAGCCAGTAGCGGAGGCAAACTCTTCTTTGCTTCTAAGTAGGGTGATAGAAATTCGCGGCGCTTTGTCAAGCCATAACCCCTAACGCTCGTTTCCGCATCCACCACCAGGGTTATCATGCGGTTAGTTTCCTGAAGTAATGCCTTATTAGTATCTGCTCGCTTTCTTATCTGTAGGGCACTATCCCGGAGGGCTGCAATTGCTAGCAGCGAAGCAAACAGAAAAATCATGGGAATAGCAATGATGACTGTTCCCCGCTGGCGAATTGGTCGGTCTGTCCATACAAAGTGGAGGCAGCGATCGAGCAAATACTTCACGGATATTGAAGGAGAAAGTTTGCTGCCAGTATATCGCTTTTTGACAGTTTAAGCTATGGATAAGTTTGTTTTGTTTGGTTTGACGATCGTCGGGGACTAACCGTGGAAACTAGATTAGACCCCTGCGATATCTACCTGCTGACACTAACAGCAGATTTTTTGGCACGGTGTTTAAATGGAGGCAGGGAGAAAGAAAGGACTTTTTTCGACACCGAGACAGCAGGCGAAGCAGAAACGATCCTTTCTGCTTTACCTTCGTTTTCGCCTTCGGCTTCTGCTTTTAAACTAGAGTCTGTTTCGCAAGTGTTTGGAACACTTGTAACTACAGTAGTCCACCTGCCTGTAGCCGGATCGCGATAACAAGTAAAAGGGTTTATTTTTAGCGGTTGACTGCAAGGTTTAATCATGTAGATGCACTCCTTTGATTCTGAGAAATTGTGCATTGCTTTCAGCAGCAGTGCTATCTCGCCCGTAGAAGCAGTATGAAGGCAAAAAGCAGAATTGTGTTTCTGCGTCCAGAGACTTTAGAAACTTCCTGATTTCCTGTTAAATTTTGCCTTCTACTGCTTCGCGACCATAGCATTACTTTTACCAAATTGCCTTTCTGGAAGCAACCCCCCACCGCCTTAATTAGGTTGAGGTGGGACTTGTGAATGCAGCGAGGCCCCCTATCGTGCCTGCAGGACAATCTTGGAATAATATAGGTATTCTAGGCTGAAAAAAAATGCTACTGTGTGATCGAAAACAGAGGTCGATCGCGATCGGTGTCACAATAAAAAAGGGAATGGGTAATGGGTAATGGGTAATTGGTAATGGGAGAATGGGTAATGGGGGAATTATTCCATCTTTTGCCATCCGTTAAATCCCCTACACAATTCCTGGCAAAACCCCCACCCATTAAATCCGTTACATCCCCTACATTGCTAGTTGCCCAATTTGCTTCTAACTAATATCAACTTTTGTCTTTAAATGAACAGTAAAAGTAGAGCCAACATCCAACACACTCTCAACAGTGATATCGCCGCCCATCATCTGGCAAAACAAGCGACTAATGGCCAATCCTAAACCGGTGCCACCGTACTTGCGAGTAGTCGAAGCGTCCCCTTGAATAAAAGGTTGAAACAAACCCTGCTGCTGTTCTGCCGACATTCCAATCCCCGTATCAGATACCTGCAAATAAACCCAATCGGTGTCGCCGGCTGGTTCGCGAGTCGCGCTCAACAGCACCGTTCCACCTTCGGTAAACTTCAGGGCATTTGAGAGCAAATTAAACAGAATTTGCCGGACTTTAGTCAAATCTGCATACATCACTCCCAAATTTTCAGAGCAAGAAACTTGCAATTGATTGTGATTTTTTTCGACCAAAGGGTGCAAAGTTGCAACGACTTCTTCTATTAAATTACTGAGGTCAAATTTTTCTAAATAAAGCTCCATCCGACCAGCTTCTATCTTAGAAAGGTCGAGAATATCGTTAATTAAAGTCAGCAAGTGTTTGCCAGCGTTATAAATTTTTTGGGTATCGGGAATGATCTCTTCGAGTCCCGATTCTCGTGCTTCTTCTTGTAGCATTTCGCTGTAACCGATAATCGCGTTGAGCGGCGTCCGCAGCTCGTGGCTCATATTGGCTAAAAAAGTGCTTTTAGCTCTCGAAGCTGCTTCAGCTTTGTGTAAGGCTTCTTGCAAGGCTATTTCGGCTCTTTTGCGCTCGGCAATTTCGATGCGGAGCAGTTTATTGGCGGCGGTGAGTTGAGCGGTGCGCTGATCGACGGTCATTTCTAGCTGGGCTTTGGCTTTGGAGAGTGCTTCCTGAGCCCGCTGGCGCTCAAATCCTTCGATCGCCAGCGCTACCAAATTTGCCAAAGAATCAGCGAAGGTGCGTTCCTCCAGAGCCCACTGGCGGGGCGCGCCGATATGTTCGAGAGAGAGGATGCCCACGATCTGCCCACCGAGCCTAATTGCTACATTTAATATGGATGAATTGGGCTTGCTGGCATTTGGCAGCACAGCGGAATGTTCGGCTAGGGAAGATGAGTGGGACAAATTTGTTTGTAGAGAGTTTTGAGTCTTTGTCGTAGGTTCTAAACCATTGTCCGATCGCACATTTTCGCCCGGTGCGTCGCCTTCAACATCTAAAATTGATAAATTTAAATCGCTTGCCGATATGCACTCCCGGCTCAAATGATTCTCCTGGGTGCGATCGTACACGTCAAGACAAACTAATTTGAGGTTGGGCATTTTAAACTTAGAATGATTCACCCCCTCGTGTTGCTCTGGGGCAGCGGCCTCTGTATCGAGTGGCTCTGTTTGGTTCTGGGCGAGAACTCTCTCGGTAAAATTTAGCTGATCGCTGGGGTACCGAGTTCCAAATCTTCCATGGTTGTAAAGCCAGACGCTGACTTTTTCCACATCCAAAGTCCGGGCAGCAGCCTCGGTAATTTCCCGAATTCCCACATTCAGCGCACCGCTGTTGAGAGTCCTCTGCCTACCTAGCTGCAACAAAGCCAAACTCTGGCGGCGGAGACGCTTTTCGCTCTCTTGGAGGGTTTGTTCTGCTTCCTTGCGCTGGGTGAGGTCGTACAAGGCGCACAATGCCGTCTGCTGCCCGTTAAACACCAGCGACTGAACCGAGATCATCGCCCAGAAAGCGGTGCCGTCTGATTTTTTGCAGTGGATTTCGTAGTTTTGGAGGTATCCCTCTTTAGCAAGTGCCTCAAGTATCTTTGGGCGATCGGCGGGGTTGAAGTAAAAGTCTGGAGTGCTGCAGCCGATCAATTTTTCTAGGGGTATGTTCAGGAGAGAAGCCAATTGAGCGTTCGCATACATAATTAAGCCGTCACAGAGGCGAGAAACTAATATCGGCACGGGAGTTGCCGAGGCGATCGCCCGAAACTGCTCTTCGCTTGAACGCAGCGCCAACTGAGCTTTGCTCAGCAAGTGAGCTTCCATCGTATCTGAATGTTCGGTGGTAGTCTCCAGCAAAAGTTCTAGGTCAACCTTTTCGCGCTTCAAGTTTTCAAGTTCCGCACTCAGCCGCTGAACGTCGAAAAGTAGCTGTTCTGTCGATGGTTCTTCCTGCATAGCAATTGAAAATTGGTAATTTTTAGTCGGTTCTGAAGATTTTTATGGTTTTGTGCTAGTTTAACTATGACTTATTCCGATTAACTTCAGCCACCCTCATCCTGGTTCTCGCACTTAGCCGGGGATTCCTGTTTACCTTTTTCGTTATTATTCCAATTCTAAGTGCAAGGAAGGCATCAGCCGCTGCAAGTTTTTCAGGGATTTTATCTGCCAGGGGATCTGTTTAGAACCTTTGATGGCGATTTGAATATTTTTTTGCTGGCGCACTTTGATCACAAATTTTGAGAAAATATTAATTCCAGAACTATTTAAAAATTCTAGCTTTCGCAAGTCTAGAGTCACCGTGTTTGGGCAGGAGTCAGCCACTTCGTTGAGCAGATCGACGATGGGTGCGTATTCTTCCACCTGGCTGAGTCGGAACGAGCCACTACAGGTGACTGTTTGCGTAGCGCGATCGTACTGTATCGTGTAATCTTTGGTCTGAATCTCCATACTTTTGTCAATTGCCTGTTTTGAGTGGTAAAGGCGCTTTGGCTGCGTGAGCGAGGATTGAGCTTCAGGCTAGCACGATCAAAATTCAGCCGTTTGCCGAATGCCGAAGGCCTTTGCGTGTGTAACTTTTATTACATATACTGCCAACTGTACCATTGCCACAGGGCAGTTATGACTTATTTTAGGATTTATCGGTTGTGATACCAGTTGGAATAAAGAATGCAACTGTTGACTAGCTCTCAACCCTGGTAGTCATCAGTCATTGCCAATCTAACATCTCAAATCTCAAATCTCAAATTGTATGAGTTGCGGGGGTTAAGGAGACCAACTTTTGCTGAAGTTGCGAGCTATCAATTCGATTTTTTTCTCAACTTAGTATTGACAAAATCACCAAAATGTGAGACATATTTCACATCTGACACAGAAGTGAAAGGGAGAATATTTAATGGCAATTTCAGGAATTACAGAAAAGCTTTTGGCGGCTAAAAAAGCTAAGGGAATTAGTTTTGCAGATTTGGAAAAAGTTTTAGGGCGCGACGAAGTTTGGATTGCCGCGCTTATTTACCGTCAAGCTACCGCATCACAAGATGAAGCCGAGAAAATTGTCTCGGCTTTAGGACTAGATAGCGAGACGGCTGCGGTTCTCTGTGAACCTCCGTTAAAAGGTTCTTTGGAACCCTCGGTTCCGGTTGACCCCCTGATTTATCGTTTCTATGAAATTATGCAAGTTTACGGGATGCCACTCAAAGCAGTGATTCACGAAAAATTTGGTGACGGGATTATGAGCGCGATCGACTTTAGTTTGGATGTCGAGAAAGAAGCAGACCCAAAAGGCGATCGAGTGAAAATAATTATGTCGGGAAAATTTTTGGAATACAAAAAATGGTAAGCCCGCGCCACTTTATTTTCAAGTGAAAATGAAAAATTCAAATTTGCTCGAATGACTCATGACTAATGACTAAAGCCTCAAAAGTGTTAACTTAGAAATAGAGATCGCGAAGCTTGACTGGCTTGGGTGTCCGATCGGGAAACCCTTCTAGGGCAAAGCTAAGGTCGCTCCCGCGGCAACTTCCCCAGTCGAAACAAGCAACCGCAACCGTAAATTAAGAGGCAAATATGTCAAAATATGACTCCCATCTCAGATGCTCCTTTTGCGGCAAGTCGCAAGAGTACGTCCGCAAGTTAATAGCTGGGCCCGGCGTCTACATTTGCGATGAATGCGTGGAACTGTGCAATGAAATTTTAGAGGAGGAGTTCTTTGACTCCAGTAAAACAATTGGTCAACAGATTCCCCAATCAGAGGTGCGAGAGTCTCAGGGACAAGGAACGCGGCGCCCGGGTCGATCGAATAAATCGAAAATCGTTTTAGCTCAAATTCCGAAACCAACAGAGATTAAGCAGCATTTAGACAACCACGTCATCGGCCAACATTCAGCAAAAAAAGTCCTTTCTGTAGCAGTTTATAACCACTACAAGCGCTTGAGCGTTGACCAAGCTAAAGATAGCGACAAGTCTTCCCCTGACAGCGATGTAGAATTGCAAAAATCCAACATCCTGCTAGTGGGCCCCACAGGTTGTGGCAAAACCTTGTTAGCCCAAAGTTTGGCGCAAATGCTCGAAGTGCCGTTTGCGGTAGCGGATGCGACGACGCTGACAGAAGCTGGATATGTCGGCGACGATGTAGAAAATATCTTGCTGCGGCTGTTGCAAATGTCCGATTTTGATGTCGAATCGGCGCAGCGGGGCATTATTTATATTGATGAAATTGACAAGATTGCTCGCAAAAGCGAAAATACTTCGATCACGAGGGATGTATCGGGAGAAGGAGTTCAGCAAGCGCTGCTAAAAATGTTGGAAGGAACGGTAGTTAATGTTCCCCCGCAAGGCGGTCGCAAACATCCTTACCAAGATTTTATTCAAGTTGACACTAGCAAAATTCTATTTATTTGTGGCGGTGCTTTTGTCGGTTTGGAAAAAATAGTTGAACAGCGTTTGGGTAAAAAATCCTTGGGCTTTATTCAGCCAACGGAAAGCGACAGCAACTCGACTTTGCCGGCGAAAGACAAGCGGGCCGCTGATATTTTGCAGCAGGTACAGCCGGACGATTTAGTCAAGTTTGGTTTGATTCCTGAGTTTGTGGGGCGGATACCGGTGGTGACAGTGATTTCGCCTCTGGATGAGGCGGCTTTGATGCAGATATTGACCGAGCCCCGGAATGCGCTGGTGAAGCAGTATCAAAAGCTGTTGAAGATGGACAGCGTGGAATTGGAATTCCAGCCCGAAGCGCTGCGGGCGATCGCCCAGGAGGCCTATCGTCGCAAAACCGGCGCGAGAGCTCTCCGCAGCATTTTAGAAGAGTTAATGCTGGATGTCATGTACGAGTTGCCTTCTCGCAAGGATGTGGCTAATTGTATGATTACTCCTGAAATGGTCGAGAAGCGATCGACTGCCGAATTGCTGTGGCATCCCGCATGGCACAAACAACACGAAACTGCATAATTTATAGTTTGTAGGGTGCTTGTGGCGCACCCTACAAGCTTGGCAAATTTACTTTATGGCAGCTTAAAAAAATGTCAGTCAATGTAGCTAAAGCCAGTAAAAAATCGAGATTGCCAGTATCCAGTTTGCTGCCGAGGATTGCAATTTACAGCGCGCTTGTGGCTGGCATCATGGCGTCATGTTACGATGTCAAACTCAATACGATTGTCCTCCCCCCGTCCCCGTCAAGGGGTTATGAAGCCCTACAATATATTTCATCAATCAATCACCGGCAGTCAGCTTACTATGAAGAATACGGTCAATTTAGCGATTCCTTTGCAAAATTGGGTTGGACAATTGAAGGACAGATACAGACCAAAAACTATAATTACACGATCGTCTCATCAATGGGCCCGGTTCAAACTTTGCACAATCACCGCGAACCAGCACAATTTGAAAGCGCGATCGCGATCGCCAAACCTACTGATAGGAACCCTGGGAAATCCTACACTGGCGCAGTATTTGCTTACAAAAAAAAGGGTAGCAATCTAATAAGAATTTTTGATGCTACATGCGAGAGCGATCGGGAGAACGCAAGTTATGCAGAAACTTGGAGTCCGCCAACTTTTGACGGCAAAAAAATTCACTGCCCGCCAGGAACAACGTTATCGCCGGGAACAGGTGGACGGCCACCCGTGAACAACGAGGTTAAGGTAAGACCTTGAAACTCTTTTGCGTCACTTTTTGACCGTCTAAGTAAAATTTAAACTGCCAATTGCCAGGTTTGTCATCTTTTTGAAAATGGTACCAGCACCAAGTATTTAATCGATCGCCCGTCGTTTTTAAATAAGATTGACTCTGGGCAACAAAGTCTCCTTGAGAGTTGACAACCTTACAATAACCTCTATATTTTCCTTCTGGCAAGTTAGCAGCACTTACAGCAAAATAGACTTTTTTGTTTTGCTTCAAAGACCAAAAATCTATAGTTTTTGTCGATTCTAGTTCGTCAGTTAACATCACTTGAGTCTGAGGATTTAACTTTTTTGCGTTGATTACTGGTTTGAGATCGGCTGCTGTTTGAGGTTCGGGAAATTTTCCAAGCAAAGGAATAAAAATAGCAGCAATTGCTGTTAATAATCCCACTGATATCAGTGCGAGTTTTGACTTGTTACGCTGCTGAACTACCTCTAGGGGAATCAAAGCATTGAGGGCAGCATCCGCCGAAGGATAGCGGTGTTTGAAATTAGGTTCCACCATTTTTTGCAGCCAGTCAAGAAATTCTGGAGTTAGCTGCGGCAAGCGATGTTTAAAATTAATCCGCCCGGTATCGTCCATCAAACTGCCAACTTCGGTAGAATTGATGCCGATTAGCAAGCAAATTAGCGTCGCGCCGAGACTGTATAAATCCGATGCAACTGTTAGCTGCCGATTGAACATTTGTTCTGGCGGCATAAAGCCCAAAGTGCCTTTAACAACGCTGCTGGCCGCCACTTCTCCCCCGCCGATTCTAGCAAATCCGAAATCGACAAGGCTGACATTCATCCGGTCATTTACTAAGATATTTTCGGGTTTTAAATCTCTGTGGATGACTGGCGGAACCCGATTTTGCAGGTATTTGAGTATTTCTAAAACAGAGATAGCAATTTGCTTGATTTGTTCGGGCTTCCAGTGGTTAGAATTTGCCAAGGAAGGGGCATTTTTGTATTCTTGCACCATGCAGAAACCCGATGCAGTTGGGAAGGAATCTAAATAGCGGGGAATGCTAGGATAGTCGAGTTCTCGCAAAATCTGAATTTCTTGTTCGCACGCTTGATATTGAGCCCAATTAGCGCCTGTTTGGGCAAATTGAAATTGTTTGACGGCGACGGAACGTTTGGTATTAATTTCGGTAGCGAGATAAGTAACTCTACCGCCAGCGCGATTGTGTCCGAGTTCGCGAGTTACTTGATAGCCGTAGTTAGAAAAGTCAGGAAAAGCATTCATAGGTAAATAGTTGATAGTTGATATAGCAATCCTAAATGAGTCGTAAAAAGATGTAGGGGTAGTGCCCCCGTGCCTACCCCGGCCTTATGGGGCAACCACGGGGGGTTTGCCCCTACAATAATTACACAAATGATTTAGGAGTGCTATAGTTAGTGGTTGAGAGTTGTGAGAGTTAATAGCGAGGTTTTTAAGAGTTGGATTTAAAGCCAACTCTCGAAACAATCCGCCAACAACAGGCAGGAATGCAGACTCTTAATGTTTGGTAAGGTTTTTAGTGAGGACTTCAGTCATTGAGGTTGAAAGTCCTTGCTGCGAACAAGTTTTTACGGTTTAATTAAATTTGGTCGGGATTTGCGATAGTTGGCAAGTATTCTTTTTTGTTTAAAAACGAGCGAGTCAATTAACGGAATTCCAGTGACCGCTAGAGATGTCATTATCGTTCCTCCTACAACTAATATTTCTCTGGGTTCAACCCCTTCTAAGTTAGATTTTAACTTTAAAAAGTTTATAAATGCTACTGACAAACTCATACAAAATCCGGCAGTAAGAAAAGCTCTTTGGGTAGCATCTACTTCAAGAATTTGTCTGGCTATCTGCTGGTCAATCAGCTTGTTAAATACCGAATTGACGATCTTGTAAATCAGGGATGCCAGGGCTAGAATCAAGAAGACTATAAAGATATTAGCATACAAGGAAAATGATAAAAGCAGCATAATAACTGCTACTATCGTAACATTTTCGATCGTAACATTCGTAATCCTTCCTCCTAGTATTAAGGCTCCAAGTAAAGTTACTGCGAGCGAAACCAGCACTGACCCAGCATACACAAAACTCATTAATTTATAATCGATCGTACCCTTCGCGATATCAAAAAGAAGACTGGTTAATATGCTGCTAATAACATTATAAAATATCAATCCTATTAACCCTCCACATAAAGCTAGAAACCAATTAAAATCATATTTGTTTAATTTGGCGGTAATGGCGATTTCGGCGACTAAAAATCCCAATAAGCCACTCGTCAAACTGATGGGAAGCATGATAGGAGTAGTCCCAGAATACCAAAAAAAGTCAACCTTCAGGTGGTAAGTAAAAATCTCAATCAAGCCAAGTATCCCAAATGTTAACAGCAAACAGCACATAAAAGTTGCTAAGATCAAACAGCACCTAAAAGTCAGCCTAAATACCGACAAAAAATTAGTTTTTTGCAGTACGGGCAGCGGGGCTGTTGTAGCTTGCAATTCTATTGTATGAGTTTCGGGTTCAGAATTTGCGCGCAAGATGATTTGGCGGTTGTAAGTTTGACTTGCCAGCAATTTGCTCGTATCGACTACGATTGTGCACTCGATATCATTGCTTTCAAATGCCTGCGGTTCAAAGGAGATCCAAGAGTGGTCGTAGGGCGTGTGGGGCGGATCGTTCGGATGCGGCGCGACTTCCCACCTGCCACAAAGTATTGTATCGGGAATTGGGTTGCTAATGGCAATAGTGTGTGTTAAGATTTCTCCATATTCGGCGGCGGTGAATTGAATGCGATCGCGCTCAATTCTCACTTTCGGCAAGCTGCTGACATCCAAAGATTCTAGCGCAGTTAAAGCATCAGCCGCCGACTGATATCTATCTTGAATTCTCGGCGCTACCATCCTTTCCAGCCAATTCATCCAACCTTGCTGCAACGGCGGTACTAAATGCCGAAAATGAATGCCATAATTAGCATCAATTAAATTACCGACATCCGCAGATTTTGTCCCAGTTAACAAACAAATCAGCGTTATCCCCAAGCCGTAAAGATCCGAGGCTTTGGTTAATTCCCGGTTGAACATTTGCTCCGGTGGCATAAATCCCATCGTACCTTTGACAACGCTGCTGGCGGCGATATTTCCACCTCCTAACCGCGCAAAACCGAAGTCTACTAAGTAAACATTTAACTGTTCGTCGATTAACAAGTTTTCCGGTTTGATGTCGCGGTGAATTATCGGCGGTTTCTGAGCTTGCAGGTAAACTAAAATCTCTAAAGTTGCGATCGCAATTTGTTTGATATCCGGCGGCGAAAAAGTCCGCGCGACAGCAGATTCGGCATTTTTGTATTCCTGCACCATGCAGAAACCGCTGTCAGTTTGAAAAGAATCGAGATAGCGGGGAATGCCCGGAAAATCCAGATTTTGCAAAACTTTAATTTCTTGTTCGTAAGCTTCGTATTCTGCCCAGCTAGCACCTAATTGGGCAAATTGAAATTGCTTAATTACAACGGATTTTTTTGTGTTAATTTTTGTGGCGAGATATGTGACGCGGCCGCCCAAACTGTTGTATCCGAGTTCGCGACTTATTTGATAGCCATGTTGGGAAAAGTCAGGAAAAGCGTTCATAGGTAATTACTATGGTTGGTAGTAAGGACTTTAGTCCTGAAGCCGTTATCTTATAAGGACTAAAGTCCTTACTACGAAGGAAACGATCGATATTACTAACATAACTTTTTTGAAAAAAGGCGGCAAGTGTGATAGGATTTGATTTCGCGATCGGTTCTAGCGAGGAGCAGCCGCTAGAGGAAACGGGGAAAGTTCGGTGCAAGTCCGGCGCTGTCCCGCAACTGTAATGAAACGCTTGTTGTTTCTAAAGTCAGAATGCCCGCCGATATCTAACTCACTTTTGAACGCATCTGCGAGGTACGGATGATGGATGGAATTAACACGGCTGTACGCACCAAGCACAGTCTGTTTGTTTGCACTGCTTGCGCTAGTGTTTGGAAAAACGGCAAGCGCGAAGGCAAAAGCGGCGGCCAACAATTTATGGAAATTTTGTCGCAACTCGCTAAAGATTGGGAGTTTTCTGATAAGTTTGAGATTCAAGAGGTGGAGTGCATGAGTGCTTGCAGTCACTCTTGTGCGGTGTCTTTTGCTGCTGTTGGAAAGTACACTTATCTGTTTGGCGATTTACCAGCAAATGAGTCGGAAAGCGTCGAGGCGGTACTCGAATGCGCGGGTCAATACTATGCTAAACCAGACGGTTTGTTGCCTTGGTCTGAGCGTCCTCAAGCTCTGAAAAAAGGCGTTTTAGCGAAGATTCCACCGCTGGGAAATTAGAGCATTTCTCGTTACCATGCTCTGCCCATTGGTGACAACTTAACGTCAAACCGACCGTATCTCTGGTTTTTATCGAAATCTAGATCCCCCCTAACCCCCCTTAATAAGGGGGGGACAAGAAATATTCTCAAAGTCCCCCTTCTTAAGGGGGATTTAGGGGGATCTAGACTTCGCCTAAAAGCGACTTTTATTGTAGGTTTCCGTCTTAAGTTGTCACCTACATTCTCGGCCTGGGAGTGCATAGCCAGAGGCTCGGTCTCGTGTTAAAAGCGCTCCTTTATTCCAGCGAGGCAGAGCCTCTAGATTAGCATTCCCAGGCCGAGCCTGGGAACGAGATATCCCATCACCAAATAAGCACAAAATTATCAATGCACAAAATTCCTGTTACTGTCATCACTGGTTTTCTCGGTAGCGGCAAAACTACCTTAATTCGTCACTTATTGCAAAATAATCAAGGTCGCCGCATTGCTGTTCTGGTTAACGAATTTGGGGAAATCGGAATTGACGGAGAACTGCTGCGCGATTGCCAAGTTTGCGACGAAGAAGAAAATGTTAGCAGCAATATTGTAGAACTAACAAATGGTTGTCTTTGCTGCACTGTTCAAGAGGAATTCTTGCCGACTATGCAGGAATTGTTGAAGCGCAGAGAACAAATTGATTGTATCTTAATTGAGACTTCTGGCCTCGCACTTCCTAAACCTTTGATTCAAGCTTTTCGCTGGCCGGAAATTCGCACGGGTGCTACGGTAGACGGTGTTGTTGCTGTTGTCGATTGCGAAGCTGTTGCTAGCGGTACTTTTGTCGGTGATATCGATGCTTTGATGGCACAGCGGCAGGCTGATTCTAGTTTAGATCACGAAACTCCGATCGAGGAATTGTTTGAAGACCAGTTAGCCTGTGCCGATATGGTACTTTTAACGAAGGTCGATCGCGTAGATGCGGAAACTCACAAGAAAGTCCAAAGCTGGTTGCAGCAAGAGTTACGTCCGAGTGTAAAAATTGTGCCCTGCAAAGCGGGCGAAATTAACCCAGATGTGTTAATGGGATTTAATGCGGCGGTTGAGGATGATTTGGAGTCTCGCCCCAGTCACCACGACACTGAGGAGGAACACGAACACGATGATGATATTAACTCGACTTTCTTTATTGCCGATCGCGAATTTGAACCGGAAGCTTTGGTGAAAAAACTGCAATCCTTGATGCAGCAGGAGGAAATCTATCGGATTAAAGGGTTTGTGGCGGTTCCCAAGAAACCGATGAGGATGGTGTTGCAAGGTGTGGGTTCGCGGATAGAATATTTTTACGATCGTCCTTGGCAACCTTCTGAACTCCGCCAAACCAAATTAGTGCTGATCGGTCGAGAGTTAGAGCGCGATCGAATTGCAGCTATGATTAACAATTAATTGTCATCTGAGAGGGGCGGGTTTATCGATATTTTGAATTGCAGCAAATATTATTGGTAAAACTTGCCCCGACAAGCTCTGACAAACAATTTATTAACATTCTTTAATATTGTGGGCGTTGCCAGCAGCTCTGGTGTACAATAGCGATAATGGTTATCATTGTACAACAATCGAGGTCAAGTATGGTGAGTGCTGGGGCGATCGAATCAGTTCCTGTTACCGTTCTCACAGGCTATTTAGGTGCAGGCAAAACCACGCTGCTAAATCGCATTTTAACACAGGAACACGGCAAAAAAGTTGCAGTCATCGTCAACGAATTCGGCGAAGTCGGCATCGACAACCAACTGATAATTGATGCCGACGAAGAAATTTTCGAGATGAACAACGGCTGCATTTGCTGTACAGTCCGAGGCGATTTAATTCGGATTATCGGTAACTTAATGAAGCGGCGAGACAAATTCGATCACATAGTCATCGAAACCACAGGTTTAGCCGACCCCGCACCCGTAATTCAAACCTTTTTTGTAGACGAAGATATGCGGGGCAAATTGCTGCTAGATGCAGTTGTCACGGTAGTCGATGCCAAACACATCTGGCAGCACTGGGAGGCAGACGAAGCTCAAGAACAAATTGCCTTTGCTGATGTAGTTTTGCTCAACAAAACTGATTTAGTGACTGACGAAGAATTGGCAGAATTAGAAAAGCGAATTCGCGCCATGAATGCAATGGCAAAAATTCACCGTACCCGCAACGCTGAATTAGAAATGGATGCTTTGTTGGGCATCAAAGCATTTGATTTGAACCGGGCCTTAGAAATAGAACCAGACTTTTTGGGCGAACACACTCACGAACACGACGAAACTGTTACTTCCGTCGCAATAGTAGAATCTGGCGCTATTGACCGCAACAAATTCAGCGATTGGATGGAGGAATTGTTGCGAACTCAAGGCCCGAATATCTTTCGGACAAAAGGAATTTTGAATGTTGCCGCAGACAACAAGCGATTTGTTTTCCAAGGAGTACACATGGTGTTTGATGGCCGGCCGGATAGACCTTGGAAAGCCACCGAAACTCCGAAAAACGAGCTTGTATTCATCGGCCGCAACTTAAACGAAAATCAATTGCGAGAGGATTTCCGTCGGTGTCTAGTTTAAAAAGTAGCGAACAAACCCTGAAATTTCACGCCGCAGCCATGCTGTCTGACTACGTAACTGCTGTTACTTGGTCGCGGGATGGCACAACTTTAGGAGTCTGTTCTGCGGCAGGCGAAGTGATGCTGGCGAAAGTAGGGACACTTAATGAATTGTCCTTGCAAACGCTACAAACTGCCACGGCTAAA
This sequence comes from Microcoleus sp. Pol17C6, assembly GCF_036701145.1. Classification (NCBI taxonomy): domain Bacteria; kingdom Bacillati; phylum Cyanobacteriota; class Cyanophyceae; order Oscillatoriales; family Microcoleaceae; genus Microcoleus; species Microcoleus sp. Pol17C6. Next base: position 90,151 of record NZ_JAUBQH010000012.1, on the reverse strand, counting down.
TCAGCCGATTGCTTGTCTTTTTCCCGCGACAGTCAATTCCTAGCTGCTGGCGGACAAGATGGAAAAGTACGAATTTGGCGGGTTAATTCTGGGGAATTAATTGCTGATTTGGATAACCAGCGCGTCTGGGTTGATAAGTTAGCTTGGAGTCCCAACTGCAACCAGTTAGCTTTCAGTATGGGTCGCTACGTTCAAGTATGGAATGTTGAGGATAATGTTGTGGAAGTAACGCTGAATTTCGAGTCATCATCTATACTCGATTTAGCATGGCATCCGATGGTTCAATATCTGGCAGTTAGCGGCTATAAAGGCGTCAAAGTTTGGCATGGCGAAGACTGGGACGAAGACCCGGAAATTTTATCAGTACCCTCCGCAACAGGTGCAGTTTCTTGGTCGCCACAAGGGGAATATTTAGCTTGCGGCAATATGGACAATACTCTAATTGTTAATGAATGGGGCAATTTTGAACCGTGGGTAATGCAGGGTTTTCCCGGGAAGGTTCGGCAGTTAGCTTGGTCGGATAAAACTAATTCCTTGGGTGCGCCTTTGTTAGCTGCTGCGAGTTCTGAAGGTATTTCAGTGTGGGAAAAACACGCTGATGAAAGTATCGGTTGGGATTCTTGGGGGTTAGAAGTTCATGAAAAAGTTGTAAATGCGATCGCGTTTCAACCTAACACATTTTTATTGGCTTCGGCAGCCGCAGACGGTCAAGTTTGTTTGTGGGAGGAAGCAGAACAATTGCTGCAAATTCTAGAAGGTGCAGAGGGCGGTTTTTCCTGTCTCGCATGGCATCCCGAAGGTCAGTTTCTCGCCGCTGGTGGCTGTGTAGGTGAATTGCTGGTTTGGTCATAAATCTATGCGCGGCAAAGAGTTGGGGCTGAGCAAGCTGTTATAAGTAGGGCGTTAAATTACTTTTTGCGTAAGTAAGCGTAAAAAACGTACAACAGATAGAGCCTGTGCCTCCTGGACTGTTATCCTCTCTTTCTTGTCAAAATTCCTTGACTGGGACTGAACAGCAAAGCCCCTAAAAATAACCCAAAAATAACTAATACAATGGCGGCCCCAGATGGCATATTAAAATAATAGCTGAGATACATACCAGTCACGCTAGCTGTAATCCCAATCATTGCTCCCAACCCCATCATTAAATGTAGCTCTTTTACCAACAAATACGCCGTTATTCCCGGCCCGATTAACAGAGAAATTACTAACAGCGCCCCCACAGTTTGCAAACTCGCAACAATCGTCAGCGTAATCGCCGAAATCATCCCCAAATAAATCCAGTTTACAGGCAAACCGGACGCTTGCGCCCCCAGCGGGTCAAAAGTATAAAAGAGCAATTCTTTGTAAAAGAGTTTAACCGCTACCAAAATAATCAAAGTTATGACAAAAGTCTGCTGCACGTCACCAGGTGCAACTGACAAGATATTGCCGAACAAAAACCCGTCTAAGTCTAATTTGGTTGTCCGCAACAGGCTAATCAGCGTGACGCTAATTGCTAAGAATGTAGATAAAATTAATGCCATCACCGCATCTATCTTTAGACGAGATTGTGATTGAATCCACGCCATAATCACAGCGCTGATAATTCCAGATATAAACGCGCCGATGGAAATATTGAAACCTAAAGAAAAAGCCACCGGCAATCCTGCTAATACCGAATGGGCTATCATGTCAACCATCATTCCCATTTGCTGTACAATTAAATAGGAACCGACAACGGCGCAGAGAATTCCTAGCAAAATGCCGACGGCGATCGCATTTCGCATGAACTCGAATTGTAGTGGCTCACTTAGTAGATTTAACATTGAATTATGTTAATAATAGGATTTTTTCAACTACAATGAACTGCACAGGCGGGACGCCCGTGTCACAATCAATTTTAAAGAGCAATATTTTTTTGCTTAGGCAGCAACTAAAGTTAAATCGTATCCATAGGCTTTTTGAATATTGGCTGCGGTGAGCACTTCCCGGCAGGAACCAGTTGCAATTAAATGCTTGTTGAGCAACAATAAATTGTCGTACTGTTTTAAAGTTTCGCCTAAATCGTGGCTGATTACTAGCAATGTTTTATTTTCTGCTTTTAGTTCGGCAAAAATATCGAAAATAATTTCTTCGGTTGCTTTGTCGATCGCGTTAAAAGGTTCGTCGAAGAAGAATAAATCGGCTTGTTGGGCGATCGACCTTGCTAAGAAAATCCGCTGCTGCTGTCCGCCAGACAGTTCGCCAATTTGCCGATCGCGCAAATCCCACATTCCCACCCGCAGCAAAGCAGCTTTCACCAATTCTTGCGACTGCTTCGAGGGACTGCGAAACCAACCAGTCTGGACGGTTCGCGCCATCATCACCGCATTCCACACCGTAATCGGATAATCCCAGTCAATTTGCGATCGCTGCGGCACATACGCCACCCGCGATAACTGTTGCTTCAACAACCGCCCCTGATATTTCACCAAACCGCGACAGGCCGGGATCAATCCCAACATCGCTTTCACCATCGTACTTTTCCCCGCGCCGTTGGGGCCGAACACACCGGTTAATTGTCCCGATTCTAAATGGAAATTCACGCTGTTGAGGGCTGCAATTCCTCGATAATTGACAGCTAAGTCTTGCACTTCTAACATAATTCAAACTTTTGAGAACGATTCTTGTTCGTAGCTACTACAATAGGATAACTCGAAAAAGCAATAACGATTATCGTTCCAAAGGTGAAAATGTTAAAGAACTGGCCTGGAAAAACCGCGAGATTTTGCGGTGCGGCTGTTTTGGCAATTGGCTGCGGGCTGGTTGGGTGCAGTGGAGGGCAGAACGCAAGCAATGGGGGGCCACAGAGTCCCGCCGCCAACTTGCCCAAAGTCGTCGCCACAACTGGCGTTATCTGCGACATAACTAAAGAAATCGCTCAAAGTTCGATCGACACCACCTGTCTAATCGAGCCGGGAGACGACCCCCACGCCTACCAAACCAAGCCGGAAGACCGCAAAGCGATTGAAACAGCAAATCTGATTTTCTACGGCGGCTACAACCACGAACCCAGCATCATTAAGTTAATTGAATCTAGCAATAATTCCGCACCCAAAATCGCCGTCCACGAACTCGCCGTTCCCAAACCGCTGATGGGCAAAGACGATCACGAACACGGTGAAGATAAAGCGGAAAACCAACCCCATGCAGAAGGCGAAAAAGTCCCTGACCCTCACGTTTGGCATAACCCTGAAAATGGCATCCGTATGGTAGAAACAATTCGCGATGAATTGAGCAAAGTTTCCCCCGCCAATGCTCAACTTTATGCCAAAAATGCAGCAACCTTAACAGATGAGTTGCAAAAAATAGATACTTGGATAAAAGCTCAAATTGCGACTATTGCACCAGAAAAACGGAAGTTAGTAACAACTCACGATGCTCTGAGTTACTATGCCGATGCTTACGGTTTGGAGATGGCTGGAGCTTTGCAGGGTGTGACGACAGAGGAACAGCCCACAGCAGCAAGAATTGCCGCATTGTCCTCAGAAATTAAGAGCACAGGAGTGCCGACAATTTTTGCCGAAACTACAACTAATCCGAAGTTGATGGAGACTGTGGCGAGGGAGGCAAATGTCGAGATTTCCGACAAAGAACTTTACAGCGACGAGTTGGGCGGCCCCGGCACGGGTGCTGATACATATCAGGGAATGCTGAAAACTAATACTTGCGCGATTATTTCTGGCCTCGGTGGCAATTGTACTTCTTTTGCCGGAGAAACTGCACCAAATCCCAAACCATAGAATTTTCTAAAGTTTGCCTACTAGCAAGCACCTTACCTTGGCTGGGTACGCAGAAAAAAGCAGCGCTCGCAATCGCAGGGGTTTTCGATTGCAAACGCTGCGTTGGTAGCGATGACTTTAAGGTGAATTTGGCTCCTCGGTACTGGGGGGTTTTTGGCCAATTCCTAATTGCTTCTTAGAGGATTTTAAGTCTTTCCAAAGCATCTTAATATCTTTATAGGCTTTCTCAGCGCTAATTTTACCCCCTGTTTCCAGCGAGCAAATATAAGTTATTTTTTGAGCAAACTCCTGCAAGTTGGCATTAAACGCCAAGTTTTCTGGCGTGAAATCACCGTAGTAGCGATTGCGAGGATGTAAAAAATCTTCCCGCTCTTTCATTGCCCCCTCCTAATTAAACTTTTGGTATTCAACTTTTGGTTCGGTCTCTGCTGTTAATAGCACTATTTGTACTCAGTATCGCGGCGCTAACTTGCTTCTATTGTATTGCGTAAGTAGCAATTGTGCTTTTTCGCTCTGTATTTAGTCTATTAATGCAGTCTTAACCTTAAGTTAGCTTTATCTTAACTTTTCTTTAACCTAAAAGCAAAAAAATTGGGAAATGCGCTGTTGGCATCTCCCTTTAGATATATTTGGCAGTTGTTGATTAACCTTTTCTGAAGCGGAATATTTATTTGTGGCACTCGCAGCCTGTGTGGCCGCAGCCTTGGCCATTGGGGTGCCCGTCAGCGCAAGCACTGGAACAGTATGTTTTGCCGTTTTTTTCAATGGCTTCGCTGGCGTTGACAACGCACGAACATGAAGGACAGGCACATTTTGTTTGGGTGGCAGTAGTCATTTGAGCTTCTCCTGGTGGGGTTGTGTATCTCTATTAATATCTGAACACATATTCAGATATTAGTCAAGGGAATGTAAAAGTTTTGTTACAAAAGGTTTGCCGATCGCACTAAAATGAAAATGAGAATTAAAATTAGCCGGGAAAAGATGTCACCCAACTCTGCTGTTAATGGAGCGATAAGTCAGCCTCACCAACAAAACGATACACCAATGTGCGATCCATCGCACTTAGTTGACTGTTCGCGGGCTGGCGACATCCAAACACAGGTTCTCAACACAGCAAAAGCTCAGCGGATGGCTGAGTTTTTCAGTCTTTTGGGAGATGCGAATCGGCTGCGGCTGCTGTCGGTTTTGGCAAAACAAGAACTGTGCGTGTGTGACTTGGCTGCTGCGTTGAGTATGAGCGAGTCAGCAGTATCGCACCAGTTGCGGGCATTGCGGGCGATGCGGTTGGTAAGTTACCGCAAGGTTGGGAGACAAGTTTTTTATAGTTTACTCGATCGCCACGTTTTTGAACTTTACCAAGCAGTCGCCGAACACTTAGACGAAGCAGATTAAGCTTTTGGGCATTGGGCATTGATAATGGATTTAAGATTGTGTAGGGGCGGCTTTTACCAATAATTTCAGCCTAAGACCAATAATCTCGTAAACCCGCCCTCACCAAACTCAATATCAATCTTGGACGGTGTGGCCCGTAGCAACAACCGCCTGTGTAATAGACTCTTCAGAAGCTTGAGCTTCTACTGTAACAGTCTTAGCTGCGACATCCACATTGACAGTAGCATCGGAGTCAACAGTTTTGATGGCTTTGGTAATTGTATCAGCGCAGCCAGAACAGACGATCGAGGGAACGTTAAGTAGTATTGCCATAATTAAGCAAAATTTCGTAGATGACAGTATTATTTTTTATTTTAATCTAAATTCGTGAAACACGCGCTTTCCCGGATTTCGGCAGGGGTTTAAACCCCTGCCTCAAAGCTCAATTCGGTTAAAACCGACTGTAGAGTTTGACGTTAAAAGTTATAGATTATTTCCTACCCATATCACTTCAAACTTAATACCTCTGAAGGCACATTAATCTCGGGTATGCGGCGCCCAACGGCGGCGGCTACAGGCCGCAAACTCGCAACTAAATCTACCATATCTGGTAAAGAAAGAGCTTGCCGCGCGTCAGAAACCGATTTTTCTGGTTGCGGGTGACACTCAATAATTAATCCGTCTGCACCGCAAGCAACCGCTGCTTTGGCTAGTGGTGCGACTAATTCTCGCTTGCCGACTGCGTGAGAAGGGTCTACTATTACTGGCAAATGAGTTAACTGTTTCAGCGCTACGACTGCACCTAAATCTAATACATTCCGGGTGTAATTGTCGAAGCTGCGGATGCCTCTTTCGCAGAGAACTACATGAGGATTTCCGTGGCTGAGAATGTATTCGGCGGCCATCACAAATTCTTCGATTGTGGCTGATAAGCCGCGTTTTAGTAAGACTGGTTTTCCGGCTTGACCGATCGCCTTTAGTAACTCGAAGTTTTGCATATTCCGACTGCCTAATTGCAGCATATCAGCATAGGTGACAACTGGATCGATTTGGGCGATCGACATTACCTCTGTCACGACGGGCATACCGTAACGCCGGCTGACATCGGCTAAAATTTCCAGTCCCTCAATTCCCATCCCTTGGAAAGCATAGGGAGATGTGCGGGGTTTGTAGACTCCGCCTCGCAAAGCTTGCACGGAGGCGGCGGATAGTTGGCGGGCGACTGTTTCCATTTGTGCAGGACTTTCGACGGTACAGGGGCCGCCGATGATTAATAATTCTTGGCCGCCGACTGAGACTGTTTCTGAGAGTTTGACAATTGTTTGGTGTTCGGGATGAGATTTGGTTACGAGTTTGGCTTCTAACATGAGGGAATTCTCCGGGAAATTTAAGTGGGTGGTTGACAACAAAAAACCCGGCACTTTTAAGAGTTCCGGGTTGGTGCGAAAAGACAGCGCGACAATTTACCCAGAACTTTTGTTGGGCCAGAAATAAAAGCTGTAGTACCAGTTACTGAATAATGTCATTGCTGTTTTCGCTTGTACTCGATTGGTTGTTGGGAAAAGAAGTAGAAAAAACAAAACCGCAGGTGTTAATCTGCGGTTCGCCCGGATGTTCACAGTGAATTACCAATTCACTCCGGGCGAACTTGGCTGTACCAAAAATAAAAATAGCTGTTGGCTGTGAACATAGCTGAAGTGCTGCGATTTGTGGATTAAACACAATACTATTGCACAAGCTAGCACAGGGAGACTGGGATGTCAAGCATTGTTTGTCAAATGTAGGGAAAGGGCAAGGCCCATTGGTGTCATCGTCTTAAGCCGACTATCTGCCAGTCCGCGAGTCCGCCAGGGAATTCAACCCCTGCCGGACTATGGATTTTACCCTAAGTTGAAACCAATGGGCTTTGCCCTTTCCCTACTATGATGTTAATCCCAGCCGAAGTCTCGATCGCACAATTCGGCTAGTCTTTGGTTGTGCGATCGAAAATATGCTCTCAATTGCTCGTATACTGTCTCGCTGATGGGGGGATATTGGGTGGCGTTGTATTTTTCGTAGGTTTGTAGTTGGTGCGGCGGCAATTCTAGAAATTCTAAGACGCTGTTGTATGTGCTGAAGGGATTGGTATACAAGTCTTCGCTTTTGAGGATTAAAAGTTGTGATTTGGGAAAAAGTTTCATCCAGGCTGGGAGTTGATCGGCGTAAATGCCGCGCGTTAGATAACTGTGGTGTTGGTGTTCGTAACTGTAGTAGTTTGGGTTGGCTATGAGTTTTTCTATTTCGCCTTTGAGTCTTTCGGGTTCGGAGGCGATCGCACTTTCTAATGATAGGGATTCGTAGCCTATTTTGATATAGTAATAATAGTGGGATATTGCGCGTTCTACTGGGTTTCTCAGCAGGGCGATTATTTTAACTTTGGGAAATAAATCGTGGATTCGTTGCGGAACTTGGGGGTGACAGATGTAGTAGGGGCTGGCTTCTCCGGTTAGTAGATTTTCGCCTGTTTGGGGCTGGGGAAATTGGGCATAGTACCAGTCGGGGCTTTTGTCGAAGTTGAAGTCGAAGTAATGGATTTCTTTTTGGGCAGCGGGGGCGATTTGGGGATGTTGGATTAAGTAATTGTACAGGGATGTTGTGCCGCCTTTTTGGGCGCCGATGATGATAAAGTCGGGGGCTTTGGGAGTTTGTTTCATGGGTGGCGGTGGTAGGTTTATATTTGGCACTTGTACTGACAGTGCGCCGGGGGTCAAATGGAAATTCGATCGCAGTTTGACGCATGGCGGAAATTCGATCGCACTTTGACGCATTACGAAAATTCGATCGCCCAATTTAGATTTGATCCCGCTGACAGGCATAACCACTCGATGGGCCGATTGTGATTGTGGATTCCGGTGGTTGAAAGCGCTAGCAACGCGAACACACCAACAAAGCCCGCGAGACAAGGACTGGGAAATACATCGGATACGATCCCGATCACTGTTTTTGGGTGATCGAATTCACTCTCGCTCTGGCAACTGACATTTCAATTTAACTAGATTAGAGTGGAGTTAGGAAGATCTAATTCGTGCGGGGCAAATCTTTCGAGGAAAAATATATTATCGGCGGCGATTTTGGTTGCGGGTTTGTGGGTTTTATTTTTCAGCCAAGGTACAGATTTAAATTTGTGCAAGAGGCTGATATGCAAGTTGCAAAAAATGGGAACAATAAAGATGGGATTGTACTGTCGAGCAGTAACTACCAGCAATACCATCTCTGAAATTATTCAGGAAGGCGTCAATGTTTAAGAGCAAATTATCCAAAGTTATCGTATCCCTGCTGCGGCGGATTGCTGGTGTTACCAGATCCGGGGCGAAGCGGCTGATGAGAGCAATGCTGCAAACCCTGATGGCTATGGGCCGGAGGGCGAGACTACCGATGGCGGGGTTTGTGCTGCCGACGGTGACGATGGTGTTGCTGGTAGTGATTTTGTTGACTGTGGCGATTACGCTGCGATCGTTCGATCGGGCTAATACGGCGCGTAACGTGCGTGTGAGCCAGCAGGTGCTGGCGGCCGCGACTCCGGCGCTCGATCGGGCAAAAGCAAAAATTCAGTTCGTGCTGTACGAAGATCCGCAAAGACCGACATCAACTCCCTCCGATGCAGAATTGTACCGGATGATGTCAGAAAACACTGGAACTAGCGATTTGTATAAGTTTGGTGACGAGGAGCGTTTGATACTTAAGTATCCACTCAACGGTACAAGCCTGACTAACGCAAACAATCCTAAATTACCACCAGTTCAAAATAGCGGAGCCGGAATCGTAGAAAGCGAAGCGATCAATACAGCTTGGAGATATCCAGTTGATACAAATAACGACGGCTTTTTTGACACTTTTACCCTCTACGGAATATTTTTTCGCAATCCTCCTATCGATGCAACATCTCTAGAAGTCGCAAGGGCGAGAAAGCCACTGGACGCCAGAACGCCGCCGATGTCTTTGGGAGTTTTAGAACCCGCTTGCGCGGCGGCCGGGGCAGGCGATAACGTCGCTACGTTGGTGGGAGACTCCGGCTGGTACAAGCTAGACGGTAAGCTGAGCAAAAGTTTCTATGTTTATACAGTAAACGTACCGATTAAAGATGCAGAAGTTGCTGCTTTGGGTGCTAAATATAAAGCCTTCACGGGAACTTCCAGCATATCCGCACTAGAATACCAGCAAGACCAAAGTCGCATTCCCCTCAGCAACAACGCGGTAGTTTATGAAGACGACTTAGACATATCTCCCGGCGTTCCTCTGAATTTAAACGGGCGGATTTTGACAAATAGCAATTTATTAGTAACGGGGGTGAATAATGCAAGAGACGTTAAATTATTTGAAGTTAGCAGCAAAGGCTCTTGTTTCTACGACCAAGAAAATAGCCGAATTCAGGTTGCAGGTAACGTAGTCAATGGTTGGGCAGGTAACACCAATAGTAACCCCGCAGTAGTACATCTTTTCAAAGCTCAAGCAAGCGCCGACCAACCAGACGCAACCCCCGAAATACTAATTAACCCCACAAATCAATCTGCTCCTACCAATACCAGCCTTGATGTACTTTACAACGGCAACGCATACTCCCGGCGGTTAAATGCGCTAGTAGAGGGGCAAATGTCAAAGCCTGAAACCGACGATCCAGTTTCAGTTTATCGATTGGTGAATCCCCCAGCCGGTAGCACCCAACAGCCCCAAAGCCGCCGTAATGCACTGGAATCTTATTTCAAAGAAAGGCTGCGGAAAGTGCCTTTCAAAGAAGTACGACTGGGAGATGAAACTCTAGACGTACCCGATAATGCGTTAAAAGCTTACACTACTTACCTTCAAGAAAGTGGCGATCGTCTCAGACCCATAGATGCTTGGAGTCTTCCTACCACTGGGAATGCACAGGTAGGGAGTGACACCGGGCCGACAGGGCTTAAGCTCGATCTCACTAAACTGCCGTCCAGAAACCCGGAAAAGATAAAACCTACTGAAAGCGAAGAAAATTTGGGCGAGAGGGTATTAGTAGGCAACAACTTACCAGCCCAGCGATGGGACGACACCCAATCCAAATTCGTTGGGGCGGCAGACCCACAAGATGTTGGTGGCTCTACCCCCTGGACAGGTGGAGAGGCTGGTCGCACCCGCAAGTCGCAGGTGACGAAGATTGCTGACGTGGGAGCAACAGACCGCGGTAATGGTTGGGGAGAAGCTCCCGGTACTGGCACTCCGCCCTTTAGAGATGGTTTCTGGGAAGCTGCTGCAGCTCAAACACCGAGAAATCCCCTTGATGGAACAGGCGGTTTGCGGGTAATTACCAGTGGTGGCGTGTACGATCGCACTAACTCCTTCTTGCCACCCCCCAGATGGAACGATGGAACCAGCAAAACAGGCCCCGTACGTTTCGTTCCTGCCCCTGGTACCGCAAATACTTACAACGACCCAGCAACTACGGCTGTTGAACAATACCCCGTAGTTTGGCCGGATACTATGCCGATGTCGCCGCTGGGACCGGGTTCTCAGGTATACGACAATACTTTGGCTGCGGCAAATTGGATAACGTTCCCGACTGTACTGCCTCCAGCAGCAGCCTCTGCACTTCCCGGAATTACTGAAGATGCTACCACCGCTCGGAAGTTTGCCAAAGGCGACTTGCGGATGCGAGCAACGGCTGTTTATCATTACGCAGATAATGGCTACAACCCAGACGCGATTACTGGTACTGCCCAACCAGACCAAAAGCCGTATGCCTGTGTTAGCAGTTACTACGACCCCAGCAATGCTTCTACAGCCAGAAATATTACGAGTCTAGTCGGTAATGGTCTACCCGCTGATGTCAGCGGGCAGGGTGGGGCAGCACCATACGTAGCAAGACAGGCTGCGACACTAGGATCTCAGCAGGCATTCATCGGCTCTAACAACGGCATCACATACACCCCCAACAAAGCAAGACCCAGACCCGGCCGTTCTACTGTGGGTGCTGGCGGCTTGCTGACGGGTGGCGACCCAGTTTTAGACATACAAGCCAGCTTAGTCTTCCCTGACGGTCGGTTTGCCAACGGGCCCTTGAGAACAGCCCTGCAAGTGCCTGAAACCGCTCGCACATTAGCACAAAAAGCTGCGATCGACTCAACATACTGTGCACTCGACATTCTCAACGGCGCGATTACTCCCAATCCCAACTTAATTCCCCACGGAGCAATTCAAGAAGTAGCATTTTTGAGTGGCAGAGAAATTAAGGCGATCGAACGTGACAACGTTGCTACCCCCAACGTTAACGAAGCGTTTACGCTTAGCGGCCCTGTTCCTCTAACCAACACAACAAGATTAAAAGTCAATTACAATCAGCCCCTAGAAGAACGGCAACCCCTAGAAATTCGTGCGACTCAGCTAGATATCAAAGCCCTGCGGGGGGAAAAAGACAAACCAGTTGCTGGGGAGTGGTTGCTGCCCAACAGCGGGATTATCTACGCCAGCCGGGACGACGCCCTGCCAGATCGTAGCGATCGATCGGGCACTCCAGCCACTGGGCTTGATGAAGCCACAAGCAAAAGAGTCAGTCCATCAGACTCCACCCTCGACCCCACTCGCAAGCCAAACGGCATTGTCCTGATTAACGGCGATTTTCTATTTCGGGGCGGCAACACTCCCACAGGTGTAACTACCGTAGCAGATGTAGTGAAGGAAAAAGGTCTGACCTTAGTATCCAACTTGCCAGTCTACATCCAAGGCAGATTTAATGCCCACGGCCGTATCCCCCCCGCACCTGTTGGTGGGCCACCGCCAGCTTTTACCGAAGTTGAAGAATTTAAGACTACTGTAAATTCAACTTGGAGCAACTTTTACGGTCGCACTAAAAATGACCTCGATTCCAACTTTGCTTGTCGTCAGGGCGACCCTAGGCTCCCCTCATGTGGTGGGGACTACTGGAGACCGGCCAATGTTCTGGCAGATGCTGTCACCCTCCTATCAGCAAAATATCGTTTTGGCTTCCGCAACGAAGGAGATTTTGACCTGCGAAATAATGCGGGTGCTGAGGCCGTACTGCGCCGCAGACAAAGAGGATTTTTCAACAACAACTTTGTCACTAACGGACTTTCCAGCGGGGCGTTTTCAACTAATGGCAATTTAAAGGCAGCAACAGATCCGATAACGGTGACAGATGCTACCTACAGAAGTATCACCACTCTTCCCCCCGTTCAAATTACAAGTTCTTACTTCAACAACTTTGTGACTCCCGTTCAACGGCGCGGGCGTTTGCCAGAGTATCTGATGGAAGTTTGTAAGAAACTACCAGTTTCTGAGTGTGGGGATGCTGACTGGTTTGTGGATCTAACACCCGGCAATGAGCGGACGGCATTCCAGGCGGTCCCGGCGGGGCCGCCGACGACTTATGTCGCACCTGCTGCTGGCGCTTCTTTTCAAGCTGGTTCAACATTCGATCCCCCGCTTCCGGCATTACAAAGATTCCCGCGTCGCGTCGCTTTTGCAAGAAATGCTAGTAATCAGTTGTTAACGCCCACAACTCCTCAGCCTTTGGCGATCGCGGGAGGGGCTACTATTGCGCCTGTTGCCCCAGGAACTGCTCCTCCCGCTCCCATTCCAGCCAGAGATAATTCTCTGTGGTTTGTGGGTGGACCCACGCCAGTTTACAATAATAGCAGCCCCCTCTATATGGTAAATACCACCGTCCCCCCTAACGCCAGAGACGGTAGCAATACACCACTACCAGCCTTAATAGCGGGAGCAACACCCGAACCCCCAGTCCTACCTTTACTACAGGGAACCCAGCCCTTGTTGTTGCCGTTCTCGCAGATCCGAAGTGTGAGAGCTACTCCACCCGGCAATCAGGGTGCAGAAACTGCGAGACAAACGGGATGGATAGCGCGAGCTGAAAATACAACTTTCAATCTCGTCATCGCAGCTGGCGACACTCCCTCTCAAAACCTCAACGGCACAGTCGGTGACTTTAACGGCGGCTTACAAAATCTGCCCAGATTCTTGGAAAGCTGGAATAATGGGCAATTTGCTACTAATATCAAGGGTTCTTTTATCCAGCTAAACCGCAGTGCCTTTAACACAGCACCCTATCTCTCAATCCTGGGAGCAACTCCTTCAGGTTCCACTGCAGCCGATAAGATAGTAAGTGTGTTCGATCGGTTAAATCCACCTACTCCTTCACTGGGAATTCCCGTCAGATATAACGTTGATGGCGCAGGAGATCTTCCCTATTTCAGTCCGCCCGCTCGGAACTGGGGTTATGACGTGGGCTTGTTACCTCAGCCGCCTGATTTATTCACTCAAAAGTTCACCACTCCTCCTTCCACCAGTCAACCGGCCGAGTTTTTCCGGGAAGTTCCTCGAAACGACCCGTGGGTAAAAACTTTGATGTGTGGAGTCAAGGAAGACGGTGGTAGCCCCGCTACTTCTTCCATTCCCCCCACAGAATGTGCTAGTTTCCCTTACTAATTCCGCCGCGCAATTACTGGAGTCCTAATTTATGAGCAAGCAAAGACAACAGCAAAATTTACCTCAGTCACGAGACAGCGGCTACACGATTATCGAGTCATTGGTAGCGATGATTGTGGTTTCGGTGCTGATGATTGCGATCGCCCCCGTCATGGCTTACTCAGTAGCGACTCGCGTACAAGCGCGGCGGATCGAACTCGCCACGCAGGCGGCGAGAGCTTACATAGACGCTCTGAGGACGGGGGCGATCAAATATCCAGATACAAGGTTTCCATCTAGTGCCGATACTCCAACAAGTGCAAACACTTTATGTATAGATTTGGGTGCGGGTTGTGACCCTGACAGTAACAAAACCTTGTTGGTTCAAGGGGTTCTGCAAAATCTCAGTAATCCCGCCCCCGCCAATCCCACTACAACAGGTTACTCCTTGACGGTGCGGGTTTACCGGGGTGATGCTTTTTCTTCTTCGGGCGCGATGAAAACTACACAGCAATCCGTAGCTAATTCTGCTCTGGGCGACCCTAAAGCGCCTTTGGTGGTAATGAAAACAGAAATCCCTGCTTCTACAGTACCGGGTTCTTATGGATCGCTTTGTTCACGCATCCCAGATCCTCAAACGGGTGCGATTAGCACCACTGCGTGTAAATAATTAATCAAAATCCTTGTTAATCAACAATGTTTCCTACAAATTGGCCAAGGAAAAAGTCAAAATGAAAAATTTACTCAGGTTGCTTCTCAAAAGTCAGCACCAGCGAAACCGCTCTGAGCTAGCTCAAACCGAAAAGGGCATGACTCTGGTCGAGCTATTAGTCGGAGCAATTATGGCGTTTTTAATCATTACGCCGATGCTCGGTTTTGTAGTCGATATGCTGAATACCGACAGGAGGGAACAAGTCAAGTCAAACACCGAGCAAGACCTTCAGGCGGCCGTTGATTTCATCGCCCAAGATTTGAGCCAAGCTATTTATATTTACGATAATAGTGCAAATGGTGTCCCCGGACTCGTAGCGGGAAATTTCATCCCCTCTGCGGCTGCAACAAATGGAACTCCTATTCTGGTATTTTGGAAGCGCCAGCAGCTTAAGAATTCTCTCCCTATAGTGCCGGGTGATACACCAAGTAGTTGCGCTCAAAACACGCCACTCAAAGGCGCAGGTGCGTGCAACGATACCTATGTTTTATCATTAGTTGCGTACTACCAAGTTAGAGGTGGCCCTGGTATTTGGTGTGAGCCTTCAGGAGGTACGTGTCCCACCCGTATTGTTCGGTATCAAATTCAGGACGGACTGCGAGATCCTACTAGATCGACAGATCCTATTCCAGCAAACCGCTACTTTGCTGATGGTGATCTAAAAAATCCCGACGGGCAAAAGCGCAGTCTTGCCTTTAACATAGGTGCTCCCAATGTGGCAGGTTTTGACATCAGTAAGCCAACGGAAAAGGTGACGAACCCAAACGTTGCTTGGGACCGCGCTGATGTATTAGTTAATTACATCGACCACGGCACTCAGCCGGCCTTCATAGGGGATGAATGTAGGACCGCTCTGGGGAATCCTAATACCCAAACTGGAATTACAACATCCCCACTCTCAGAAGACACTCTAAAAGTAACAGATAGAACAACAAATATAAACAGCTTCTACGCTTGTGTTGATACACAAAGAAATTTAGCCAGAGTTACTCTCAGAGGAAATAGTCTGCGCCGCCTTCAAGCCGATGCTGACTATAACCCCAATAACCCAGCATATTTCCCAACAGCAAGCGTGCAAGTACAAGGTCTAGGTGCGCGAGGAAATTAACTTATGCCTGAAACAGATTTCCGCATCGCCGCCCGCTGATAAACAATAGGAGAGTACCATGAAAACCCCACCAATATTATTAAAACTTTTGCATAACTCGGCTGCTAAGCCCAGCCATAATTTCAACAAAGCTGCATTCAGAAAGGGTGATGAGGGATTCACCCTTCTAGAAGTGCTGGTGATAGCGTTAATCATAGGTATATTAAGCTCGATCGCCGCTCCAAGCTGGCTGGCATTCATCAACAGACAAAGAGTTCGCACAGTGAACGATCGCGTTTTCCAATCCTTACGATTTGCACAAAGCGAAGCAAAGCGAACTAAGCGCGATATCACAGTTACATTCAATTATATTCCAAACGATCCGGTAGCTGACCCACCAACAGTTACGATCGATACCGTTCCACCTGGCGTCAATTCGTCAGGACAACCACAACCGTTACGACAAGAGACTTTCAGCAGCGGAGGCGAAATTAAACCCGGCACTATTTCACTTGTTCCTAATCCACCTAATGCACCTAATGCACCCTCCATCACTTTTAACTACCTAGGCAATCCAGATAAAACTTCATTTTATGTCACAGTTGCTCCTGTTGGCGGCGGTACAAAACAGTGTGTAATTGTGGAAACTCTCATAGGGGGCATGAGAACTGATGAAGGGACGGTGTGCAAGTAAGCCTGCAGATATTTTTTAATCTCTAACAACAATTCCGCATAAGTGCAGAATTGCTAAAATCTATTAACTTAAATTATTTTATATTTCAAATCTCAATGAAAACCGTCAAAATAGGCAGCTAAAACAAAAACAAATAATCATCCAGCCAGGAAACCAACTATTAACTCAAAGACATAACCTGGCCGATGTTTGAAACCCTACTAACAGAATTAGGAGAAAGTCGCCCATCCCCACTTTCATACAGCAAGGGAACATTAGAAATCATGGTTCCGCTAATGGAACACGAAGTTACCCAAGTCCTGATAACTGCTTAACTAACCAAGCGATCGCCCCTTCAACATCAGCAACCTGCTCAACATCGGGAATCTGCGGCCGCTGCACCATCACCACCAGAATTCCCAGTTCCCTAGCCGCAACAATTTTCGCATAAGTAGCAGCGCCCCCGCTGTTTTTACTAACAATAGTATCAATCTGATATTCTAATAGTAATTGGCGCTCGTCTTCCAAAGAAAAAGGCCCCCTTGCTAATAACAATTTACCATTAGGAATAGGAGTATTTAGTGCCGGAGGATCGATCGCCCGCATCAAAAACCAAATAGCATCCAAACCCGCAAAAACAGCCAATTCCTGCCTACCAATCGTGAGAAACACCCGCTGAGACTGCCCTAATAAAGCCTTTGCAGCCTCCGAGTGGCTGGCAACTTCAATCCAGCGATCGCCCTCCACCCTCTCCCAAGCTGGACGCACCAGCATCAAATAGGGCACATTACATTCAGCAGCAGCAACAGCAGCATTAGCTGAAATCTGAGCCGCAAAAGGATGAGTAGCATCAATTAACAAGTCGATCGGGCGATCGAGCAAAAACCCCGCCAGCCCCGCCGCCCCACCAAAACCCCCAATTCGCACCGTACCCGTTTTTGGGGTAAAAGGCTGTTGAGTGCGTCCTGCTAGCGAAGATACCACCTCTATTTCAGCAATTTGAGACGCTCTTACCGCCAGTTCCGCAGCATCCCCCGTCCCGCCCAAAATTAGCAAGCGTTTTTTCACCAAATTATCCCTAATACCAATTTAATGTGAAGTTGCACATATCTCGATCCCCCTAAATCCCCCTTAAGAAGGGGGACTTTGAGAAGAATCTTGTCCCCCCTTATTAAGGGGGGCTAGGGGGGATCGGATTCTATGCAACCTCATAAAAAATTGGTATAACTTATCCAAGCAACCCCGGCAAATTCGGTTAATAATATGTTTAATAAAGTTTAAACTGCCAACAACGATGATTCGCTCACTTTTCACATTTTTTACAGTATTAATCGTAACCGGGTTAGTATGGTTGGGAAATATCGCGCCCGTTGCCGCACAAGTACAACCAACAGATATCGCCGATCCTCAACAGGAATTGGGAGAACTCGTTCAAAAAGCTTTTGAAGCTACAAATGAAGGCAAATTTCCCGCCGCTGAAACTTTTTGGACTCAAATCATTGACAAATTTCCATCACAAGCCGCCGCTTGGAGTAACCGAGGCAACTCTAGAGTCAGCCAAAACAAACTACAAGCCGCTATTTCCGACTACGAAAGAGCGATCGAACTAGCACCCGACGCCCCCGATCCCTACCTAAACCGCGGCACCGCCTTAGAAGGTTTAGGACGCTGGGAAGAAGCCATCGCCGACTACAATCATGTACTAGAATTAGACTCCCAAGATCCAGCAGCCTACAACAACCGAGGCAACGCCGAAGCAGGTTTAGGAAAATGGGAACAAGCAATTGCCGACTACAGCAAAGCCTTTGAACTAGCCCCCGAATACGCCTTTGCCCGCGCCAACCACGCCCTCGCACTTTATCAAAACGGGCAAACCAAAGAAGCAATTCGCAACATGAAAAACATCGTCCGCAGATACCCCCAATTTGCCGACATGAGAGCCGCCCTCAGCGCCTGTCTTTGGGAAGCCGGAAAGCGCGGCGAAGCTGAGAGCAATTGGGTAGCAGCCATCGGCCTCGACTCCCGCTACAAAGACCTCGATTGGGTTGCCAATAACCGCCGCTGGCCACCAGTTGTAGTCAGCGCCTTAGACAAATTCTTGCACTTGAAATAATCTCAAAGGCAAAGTTGACTGTTGACTGTTGACTGTTGACTCGATTTTATTATTCCGAGACAACCGGAAACGATATCATTGGTTATTTGTTATTTCGACAACTAACAACTGACAACTAACAACTGACAACTAACAATTGACTAATTCTCGAATCCGCGCAGCCGTCAACTCTTCGACATTCTTGAAAACCGCTGCCGCACCAGCAGTTTTCAGCGCTGCAGCATACGCCTCACAGCGCACAGCATCATCCAAAACATGAGGAGGCAAAATTCCAGCCCCCAGCCAAACCCGATTTGGTTGCACTTCCCGCGCCTTCACAACCGTGTAAATATCGGCAACAGTATCTCCCGCGTAAATCACGGGCAAATTTTTTGCTAAACCGTGCAGAGTTTCCAACTGTTCAATTGCCGCGAAAAGTCCAGCCGGATCGGGTTTTCCCGGTGCATCTTCCATCGCCACCAACACCGGGGAATTTAAACTCAGTTTCCCAGACAAAACATAAGCAGCTTCATCCCGCATCGCCCCGCTAAAAAAGCCCCACACAATGCCCCCAACTGTTAAATTTTCCAGGTAAGCCGGACTTAACAACAGCGGTTCGTCACAAATGTAACCAGTCCAATTTTTCTCATCGGGCCCGCGATAGCGACTTTGGAAAAAAGCCACTAATTTGTCATAGTTGAGAGCGAGTTCGTTTCTCGATCGCCCAATCCCCTCAAAATAACGGCAAACTAACTCAAAAGACGCCTGCCAGTCATTATTCCACACTCCCTCAGACTTCAGAGAGTCGATATCGAGAGAATTCGGGCGAAAAGCACCCGCCGTGAAATGCTCCACCGCATCCGCGATCGCCCGCCGGTAAGAACCGGACACATCCCGCACCACACCGTCAATGTCGAAGACTACAATAACTCTGTTCACAACTTAATCATCCTTGTACCTAGGGCGGGTGAGAACCCAAATTTTATCTGTTCCCAGCCCCTGAGTGGCGCTAAAACCAGCCGCGCCACAAAACTTTTCATGGCCGATGACCAATTATCGAACAGAGTGTGCTACGCTTAGCGATTGTAGAAATTTTTAACAAGTTCGATCGGAACCCTGGAGGTTTGCTTGTCCAAGTTCATCTTAAAAGTTCTCTGGCTAGAAGAGAATGTTGCCCTCGCCGTTGACCAAGTTGTCGGCAAAGGAACTAGCCCGCTGACATCCTATTTTTTCTGGCCCCGCAAAGATGCGTGGGAAGACCTCAAAAACGAACTCGAAGCCAAACACTGGATTGCTGACAACGATCGCGTCGAAATCCTCAACCAAGCGACAGAAGTAATCAACTACTGGCAAGAGGAAGGCAGACGGCGCCCGATGACTGAAGCTCAGTCAAGATTCCCCCTAGTGACTTTTACCGGCAGCAACTAAGCCCAGCTTTAATTTGCTACCCATATACATTGCCTGTTATGGCTGACGAGGGGAAGGAGAGAGAGGGGAGAAGGCGAGAGGATTTGACGCTTTTTCCACCTCGCCGTGAAACATACAATTTAAATGCGCTACAGCTTATATTGATACTAACTCCGATTTTGGGACCTACTCGGGTTTTGGGCTTGGTCTATTTGAGATTTGAGATTTGAGATTTATCCAAAATAAAGCTCTCAAATCCGATTTTCTACAGTCTAAAAAGACTAAGCAACCAAACCAAATAAATCTAAAATCGGCTTTTTTGTACTCTTAAATTGTACAGTTAACTCTCAAAAGACTTCCCTATGACTAATGACTAATAACTAATGACTTCTTCGCGGAATTTATGGGCGCCGAAAGTACGATCGACCAGACAGAACAGCTACCGCTGGTAGTAAATCCCGACATTCTCCAGCAAGCTATCCTCTACAAAATTAATACTCGCATCATCGCTCGTGGAGAATTAGTTTTCCCCTGCGTCCCAGGAATGCTAAGCCACTATCTCAAGTCGATAGAAAAGCTATTTAGCACTCTCGACAGACCCCTGCCCGAAGATCGCAGAGACGAACTCAGCAAGCTTTTAGCCACCAAGTTAGAACAAGGCTACCGCACCTCTACAGCATCGATGCTGATTCTGCAATACGAATCAGTGCAGCCGCCACAAACTGGTTTAGCTTGCAAAGTCATTGTTACTAGCTCAACAGTTGGAGAACAGTACAAAAGCTGGGTAGACACCAGAGAACCTCCGCTTTTCGGCTCTCATCCCGATGCAAAATTGATGACAACGGCTGCTAAATTGGGCACGCCCGATCGAGTGCGGATTT
The DNA here is from genome assembly GCF_036701145.1 of Microcoleus sp. Pol17C6. Taxonomy (NCBI): domain Bacteria; kingdom Bacillati; phylum Cyanobacteriota; class Cyanophyceae; order Oscillatoriales; family Microcoleaceae; genus Microcoleus; species Microcoleus sp. Pol17C6. Next base: position 69,719 of record NZ_JAUBQH010000012.1, on the reverse strand, counting down.
TGGACGTGGGGGCTGGTACCGGCCGCAATACCTTGCCCCTAGCGAGATTGGGTTATTCTGTAGATGCGATCGAACTAGCTCCCGCTTTTGCAGAACAATTGAAAGCTGCTGTAACAGCCGAAAACCTTCCCGTGACAGTGACTGAAGGCGATGTGCTCGATCCCTTAATACGGATGAAACCGGCCCGCTACCAGTTGGCAGTTGCTGCCGAAGTCATCTCACATTTTCGAGACAGCGATCAAGTACGGCTTTTCCTCGCTAAAATGTGCGATTCCCTGTCTTCCGGAGGTCTGTTGCTGTTCAGCACGTTTTTAACCGTTGGCGACTACCAGCCGGATGCCCTCGTGCGACAAGTTGCCCAACTCTCCTGGTCTACTTTATTTACGCCCCAAGAACTCGCCACTGCAATGGAAGGGTTGCCCTTAGTCCAAATATCCGACGAATTGGTGTTTGAATATGAACGCCACCACCTGCCGGAAGCAGCCTGGCCACCGACGCCCTGGTTTCCCAGTTGGGCCACCGGTCGAGATGTCTTCCCGATGGCAAACGGACGCCCGCCAATGGAATTGCGCTGGATTTTGTGCCGCCGAAGTTAAAAATTTTTGTCATTTCTAGACGGACACAGCAATCACAACTGTTAACAGGCAGTAACAGTTTCCTCAGATATTTTTATTTCAACAGCTTAAATCCGGCTCGCTGTTAGTATTGTGCTGCCGGCACAGAAAAATTTACAAAAATATATATTAAAATGTAAAGAGAGCGAAGTTCGATCGCCCCTGGGTGACAAACCCAGTGTCTGATTAGATCCAACGCTTGCCAACCTTTTATTTCTTGCGAAAAAGTGGGTTGCTAATGGCAATCGGGCTTGCATAAAACTCGATCGTCATCTCGATGGGTGCAACTAGAGTTAAGATGAATTCAACAAACCTATTCCTCCCGATAGATGACTTTTTAGGGAATAGGGTTAGCCAATAGATTAGCTCGCTAGTCAGCGATGCTGCTGAAAAACAAATATGCTTTTAACACATCCACTACAAGCGTTTGGAGCAATCTTCGGGCACAAACCTTCCACAAATAGATCATCCATCGATCAAAAAACCAATAAAAATTATTGGGAGGGGAATATTGAACTGGCTGTAAACGAACAAATTGACTGGTACATCCAAGTGGAAATGCTAATGAGTAACGCTAAATCTTCCTGCACCAATGAAGAGATTACTGCTTGGCTGCGGGGATTGCTGACAATTGCTTGGGCAGACGGCAACTTTGACGAAGACGAGCAAAAAATGATTGCAAATCTAACTCAGGATGAACTACACCCGGTATCTTTTGATGCGGGTTTTGAACCTATTGCCCCAGAGGAATTAGCCGCTGTGTTAGGGGAAGACACCGCCAAAGGCGAGGATTTTTTGAGGACAGCAGTCATGGTAGCTTTGGCAGACGGTACCTACTCGCTCAGCGAAGACGAGGTAATCTCTAAGTTTGGCAAAGCTTTGGGGCACAATGTAGAGGCGATCGAAGCTCTGCGACACACCATAGAAGACAGCAAGTGCGATCCGCAGGGACCCAGCAGCCAAATAGTCTTTGATGCGAATGTCGTCCCCGTCGTCGGAACACCGCTTTCATCTCGGCTACCTAAACCTCACCACAAAAATGTCCTGCAACCAGTAAAAGACTGGCTGGACGGTTGGGAAATTCACGACCCAAAATTGGCACACTTTGTCTGTAAAATTATTCCGCCGCAGTGTCCGTTTGAGCGAGATGTCGTGTTATTTGGTCGCAAAATCGTCCACATTCCGGCGATGTGCCAGATTAACCCGCTTTACGAACAGTTAGTCGGGATGCGCTTTCGAGCTCTCTGCTATTTGGCAGATGAATGTAAGGAAGATGTATCGTCCTATTGTTAATAGGAATGGGTAATTGCTAATTGGTAATTCATTCCGGGGCGCAAAACCTCTATCTCTAGGATGCGCCCCTAAGCACCTTACCGCTATAATTAGCACGTTAAATCAGTATTGGCCGAAGTCCTGTAATTAGCCATTGCTAATTTTCAGTAGATTATTTGCGATGATGTAGAAACCTATTTTGGGTACAAAAAAATACTTTAACAGCTATTCGCACCTGAGAAAAACCCTGTTGATTCTGTTTTTGTGGGTAATTCCTGCTAATATCAAATCTGCTTTTATAAAACAATACGGTTCAGATCAGCCACTCATGGAGACAAAACCCTGTGAAAAACAGAGACTGGGATTGCTTCGCTATTGGCTCCCACTGACAAAAAAATATTAACTGAACCGTCTTATTTTATAATATTAATTCAATAAAAGTCTTGGTAGAACCCTCAACTTATTATAAAGATTATTAAAAGATTTAGGAGCCGGACACGGCACTGCCGTTTCTCTACAGATGCTCGCGTACAATCTCTCGCTCTGTACTACTTTTCAGAATTGGTATAATTATATTTTTCCGGCAACTGTAAATCGCGACTAAATTTGGCTGCCATCCGCCGACGCGGACTAAAGGAAAAGGGGAATATGGTACTTGCATCTGGTATCATAATAAGTAATGACTATTGACACTGACTATTGACTACTGACTAAATTATGCAATTTATCGATCGAGCAGATATTCAAGTCGCAGCCGGCAAAGGCGGCGACGGTATGGTAGCTTTTCGCAGAGAAAAGTATGTACCAGCGGGTGGCCCCTCTGGTGGCACGGGCGGCAAAGGCGGTTCCGTGTATATGGTAGCGGTGGAAAGCCTGCAAACGCTGCTAGATTTTCAGTACAACCGGATTTTTAAAGCCGATGACGGGAAGCGAGGCGCGCCGAAAAATATGACCGGTGCCGGTGGGGACGATCGCATAATTGAAGTTCCCTGCGGTACAGTAGTTTACGACGCGGAAACTCAGGCAATCTTGGCAGATTTGGTGACGCCCGGACAGACTTTTTGCGTTGCCAAAGGCGGCAAAGGCGGTTTGGGAAACAAGTGTTTTCTGACCAATTCCAACCGCGCTCCCGATTATGCGATGCCGGGAAAAGAAGGAGAACACAAATTTTTGCGTTTGGAATTGAAGCTATTAGCTGAAGTGGGAATTCTGGGGATGCCGAATGCTGGCAAATCCACCTTAATTTCTGCTTTGTCTGCGGCTCGCCCCAAGATAGCAGATTATCCGTTTACAACTTTAGTCCCGAATTTGGGTGTAGTCAGAAAACCCAGCGGCGACGGTACGGTGTTTGCAGACATTCCGGGATTGATTGAAGGAGCGCACGAAGGTGCTGGTTTGGGTTACGAGTTTTTGCGGCACATTGAGCGGACTCGCTTGTTGCTGCATTTGATCGATATTACGGATGAAGATCCGATCGCCAATTACGTCACAATTCAGGAGGAATTGAAGGCTTACAGGCGTGGTTTAGCCGATCGACCGCAGATTTTGGCTTTTAATAAGGTAGATGCGATCGATCTCGAAAGCGAAGAAATCGGTAATTTAATCAGCCGACTGAAAGAAATTAGCGGCGCTCCTGTTTTGTTGATTTCCGCCGTTAGTAGACTTGGATTGGATGAATTGATGCAGCAAGTTTGGCAAAAACTCGATGAGATGAACGAGAAAGAGGCGGCGGAACTCGAAGCCGTCGTGAGTGTCTAATCGCTTTCTGGTTCCTGAAATTTCCGTGAATGGGTAAGTGTTTTTTTGAGGGGGTCAAATCTTTCGGCTGTAGGACTGGTGCGGCAAGGGTTTGAGCCTCTGTGTCTTGAAAAACGATCGTTTAAAAGTATCTACCGACTGCTTTAAATCGCCTACAAGCGTGACGGTGAAAGTTCCCAAAGGGGTAGGGGGCAATCGCTAAGGCTGTGCTGCAAAGGCGGGAAATTTATTATTAGAAGCTTTATCTTATTTTGCGGATATGAGTTGAGATGCATTCAGCGCATTTCCTAAAAAATCGCCTTATTATCCCTCATGAACTCATATTTGTAATTCCGCAACGCCCTAAATTACTATTTTTAACCAACTTTCTCCTCTAAACTGTCTTTTTTTTGTTCGAGAGCTGTCGATACAAATAGTTGAGGTAGTAAAAGTCCAGACCTAGTTTTGTAGTCGGCAAATTCAGGATATCGTCCGAGTGAACGATCTTTTTTTATCATGTTAGGAATAAAAATACCAGCAATAAAAGCTGCCAGAATTAAAAAAGGTAGCCAGTGCTGAACTAGCATCGCAAACGATCCGTAGATGAGGATTTCTCCTAAGTAATTCGTATTGCGCGCTCTGGCAAAAAATCCTTCAGTTATTAGTCCCGAACGGTACTTAAGGGTGTAATACTTCTGTGCATCACTACTATAGTGTAGAAAGACACCGATGATATTTAGGGAAATTGCTGCTGCCACTAACGGCAGAGGTGGTTGTGAGCCACTGCTAATCAAAATAAAAGGTGCTACCCAATAGAGGCTAAGTGACACAAAGCCTAATATTCCCGTTCCGACAGAGATTTCTTGTTCCCACTGTTTATCTGGATATATCTGGTCTTTGAGCAGCCACAAAAAACCATAAGTACCGTGCAGGGCGAGATAAACCCAAGCACCCAAATTAAAATTTTGGTAAATGAACATCAGTGTCAAAATAAATGGAAAGGTTAGTCCTTTGTGCAGATTGATAAAGTGCTTGAGTTTCATAGCTTTTGCTAATCTCTATCTACTAAAGTCTATCTCTATTTATATTACACTTTTTTAGATCTAACTACTTATCACGAGCAAACTTATCAATCTGCTTCTATTTTGCCTGACGCGGTAACAAGCAACTTGAAAGCGTGACCGGAGGGCGCTCGTTCGTTTATTAGACAGCTCCGGCTCTCGGCTTAACAAAGAAAATCGATCGCGATCTCAGTACCGAAAGAATGTTGCGCGGATCACCCGCGACGAAAGCTTAATCAATGATTTCTCTAATCGGGCGATCGCTATTTCACAAGTTCAGTCCTGGACGCATCAACACCAAGAAACCGGGTTTTTTACCGTTTCTGGGGCTGTAACAAAGTATTTCGTGAAAAACCCGGTTTTTGAGTACCGGTGAGTAAGCCCTAAGTATTGTTAAATTCCGTTTGAGTCGCGAATTTGCCCGTTGTAATCGACTCTCACCCTCCCATCTTGGGAAACCGTAACAACCGTTTCTACAGTAAAGACAGACGAACCAGGCTTGGAACCCTTAAAAGTAAAAGTCCAAGTTCCATCGCCATTGTCAACGAACGGCGATTCCTTAGAAGTACCGTGCATAGAAGCTTCAGCTCGATAGTTGCCTAAACCCCCATTAGCCCTTTCTGCTGCTTGACGAGCTAAGTTTTTTGCTCTATTGAGTTCGATATTATTGTTGATCGCTCTCACACCGTCGGTCTCATATTCAGGAGCAGGATTAGCATTACTCAAGGTGGGGGAGACTCCAACGGCTAAAGTTGAGAGCGCTACCAGACAAGCAAGTCGAATGTTTAGTTTCATAATACAAACTGATTTATAGTTTGATAAAGTCTACAACACTTGCCCGAAAAAACCCGGTTGAATTTTCAATTTTTAATTTTCACTTGTGAATCTGCTGGCGTTTCCCCACCGTTCAAATAGCGGTAACTCATCCGAGAAATCTCCCGAATCAATGTTTGAGCAGGCTTCTCGGTTTCCGGCGAATGCTTCACCATCACCGCCACCAAATAACGCTTACCGTTCGGCAAATCCACCATCCCCGCATCCGCTAGCATTGTATCAATGTTGCCAGTTTTGTGAGCAATAACTGAATCTTCGCCTAAACCTTTCGGCAGCAAAGAATCATTTTTAGTTTGGCGCATGATTTGCAAAATGCGATCGCGCGATTTCACCGATACCAAATTACCCCGATCGATCTGGGCTATGATATTAATCAAATCCTTCGGACTGGTAGTATTAGTTCCCTCCAAATCTGGCAAATTATTACGCAGAACCGTGGTACTCAAACCCCAATTTGCAAAATGCTGATTTAAAACCTCAGCACCTCCCAACAACTCAATCATCATATTCGTCGCTGTATTGTCGCTGACAACAATCATCTTTTCGGCCACTTCCAAAGCCGAATACTTCTTACCCGGAGAGTCGTCTTGCATCTCCCCAGAACCGCCAACTATGTGTTCGGACTTCAGCGTCAGCATCTGATCTAACTGCACTTTGCCCTCATCTACTGCTTGGAAAAAAGCTACTAAAATTGGCACTTTAATCGTGCTAGCTGAAGCAAAAGCAGTATCGCCATTAAAATTTAGGTAGCTTCCAGTATCTAAATCGACTAAAAATATTCCTGTTGTCAAACTAGGATTTTCTGTTGCTAAAACCTGAACTTGGGTTTTCAAAGCTCCTAATTCTTGAGTCAGTTGCAGCGCTTCAGGGGTCGCGGGTGCAGCAGATGCGCTATCGGCTGGGTTGTTCTCCCCTGTAGTGGTTTGTTCTTCTGCCGCTACAGTCGATGCTCGACTTACAGCATTCACCACCGACAGCAGCGTCCCGCAAATCACCGCTATCCCAACTCCCAAAATCAGCAAGCGAGTAGCGTAGACCAACGGCGGCACGCTCGCAGATGCTGGTCGTTTACCCGGCCTCTGGCTTGCTTGTGGGCGCGGTTTAGGCAGGGGGGTTTTTTTGGCATCTGGGGGGATTACCGTGTCTGGAATGCGAACTGGGGGCGAACTGGGACGACTTCCACGGGTTGCAGGGGGAGTGGTCTTTGGGAGCTGGCTGTTGGGATTGCTGGCGATCGAACTCACATTTTCCCGCTCCAGCTTCGGGTCCGGAAACTCGAACATATCGACAGCAGCGAGACCTTTTTTGCGCGGTTGGCGAGTCTTCGACTGCGGAGTTTTGCTGGTTCTGGGTTTTCTCGGGTTAATTGCCGATCGGGGATCGGATAAAAAGTCTTGTGTAGTAAATTCTTCCGAAGATGTGGGAGAATTGGCTCCATTTCTGCTGCCGCGGCCCTGTTGCGGTGGCAAAGTCGCAGGTTCGGGCGATCTAATTTCTGAATTGCCGTTTTGCGGTTGCGGAGGGCGGCGGCGGCCCGAGTTGCCAGACTGACTTGCTTTGCCGGACTTAGGCTGCTTTGAGCCGGAGTTGGGAGAGGATATCGAGGATATCACCGATAATATCGATCCTTTGGGAAACCGCTCTGCCACGTCTTACTCCTTCATCACTAATGTAAAGTTCAAGTTTAAGATTTTTCAGCTTGCCAGCCAATCAATTTTAGATTTTAGATTTTAGATTTACCCAAGACGCTGCATGGTATCAGCAACCCGGTTTATTGCTCGCAAATTATCCCAAAGCTGAGGTTTTTAGTCAAGAAACCCGGTTAGGAAGGTGACAAGTGGGGGCAGGAAAGTTCTCTGTGAAAAAAATCCTCAATCTCACATCCCCAATTATCAGCATTTCTCCTAGCTATCCGTTGGATTTTCCGGCAACGCCCCATCCAGAGTATCAAAATTTGTCTCTCGTGGGTAAGTTTTGATTGCCCATTCTGTTTGGCGGAGGACGCCCCGCAGCATGGCGACTTCATCCACTGTCGGATAGGCTCTGTTATACAAACGCCGAAATTTTTCCATCCGGCTTGCTGCTGTGTGCTGCTGCAAATATCCTATTTTTAACAGCAAAGTTTCTAGTTGCTGGTAATATCCCTCTAAATTTTCCAAGGGAGCCGATTCCTTCTGGCCACTGACAACTGACAACTGACAACTGACAACTGACTTGTATAGTTCGTAACAGCAGATAGCGACAGCTTGGGCGAGATTTAGGGAAGTGTAGGCATCGCTGCTAGGAATGCGGATCAGGCGTTGAGCGCGGTTTAACTCGGCATTGGTCAAGCCGCAGTCTTCTCGGCCGAAAATGAGGGCACTGGGGGCTTCAAGGAGCCAAGGCAAGGCATCTGCGGGTTCTTCTAGTTGTGTTGGCAACGATCGACAATCATCCCCTGTAGTTGCGATCGCTCTGACACACCCTACCAAAGCAGCGGGCAAACTCTCGACTACTTTGGTAGTTTCCAATATGTCGGCGGCGCGAACAGCCATCAGTCGGGCTTCTTCCCCTAAATAATCGCATTGGGGATTTACCAAAACTAATTGGTGCAAACCCATATTTTTCATGACGCGGGCAACAGAACCGACATTCAATGGGCCTGCAGGTTCGACTAAGACTATTCGGATGTTGGCGTCGGCCGTTTCGAGCATTTAATTTAGGAAGAAGGAAGAAGGAAGACGGAAGAAGGAAGAGGCAATAATAGCAAGGGTTTCAGCAATCAAGAATGTCTGTTCCACAAGCAAATTATTTCCTTAAAAACAGAATTTTGGGCTTGTTCGACAACAAATTGAATCTTGTGGGAAAGGCCGGAAAGCCTGTTCCTAAAAATGGTACAAGATGTGAGTTAGTAATTTACTTTCCAAATTAGCATGGCTAAGCAACGAGCGAAATCTGATTTACCGACAAAAATGTGCCCGGTGTGCGATCGACCTTTTACTTGGCGCAAAAAATGGGCCGACTGCTGGGATGAGGTCAAATACTGCTCCGAACGTTGTCGTCGCCGCCGTTTGGCGGCTCAAGATTAAGAATTTAGGGCAAGTTGCTCGATCAAAGCTAAGATTGCAAAGGAAAAATTTTAGGTTATTAGGTTATAAATTATGGCATCGCAACAAGTGCAACCAAAGTTAGTTATTCACGGCGGTGCGGGCAGTTCTCTACATAGTAAAGGCGGAATTGAGGCGGTGCGGAAATCGCTTTACGATGTTTTGGAGGAAGTTTATCCGCTGCTGAAAGACGGTGCAAGTGCCGTAGATGCAGTGGTGCGGGGCTGCCAATTGTTGGAAGATGACCCGCGATTCAATGCCGGTACTGGTTCTGTGGTGCAGTCGGACGGTCAAATTCGGATGAGTGCTTCGCTGATGGATGGTTTGATGCAGCGTTTCAGCGGGGCGATTAATGTTTCTCGCGTTCAACATCCGATCGAACTTGCTCAATTTTTGCAGCATTCGGACGATCGAGTTCTCTCTGATTTTGGTTCGGCGGAATTGCTGCGAGAACTTCAATTGCCGATTTACGATCCGATGACGGATTTGCGTTTGCACGAGTGGATGCAGGAACGCCAAGGCAATTTTAGTAAAGCAATGGCTGACGTGGTTGCCGAACCGGCGGGTGTGGGTACGATCGGAGTCGTAGCTTTGGATGTGCATGGACGCTTGGCTGCTGGGACTTCGACTGGTGGCAAGGGTTTTGAGCGGATTGGGCGGGTTAGCGACTCGGCGATGCCGGCGGGAAATTACGCCGCTGGAAGTGCGGCGGTAAGCTGTACGGGGATTGGCGAACACATTATGGACGAGTGTTTGGCCGCGCGAATTGTGATTCGGGTAACGGATGGTTTGAGTTTAAAAGCTGCTTTTGAGCGTTCTTTTACTGAAGCTGACGAACGTCAACGGGATTTTGGCGCAATTGGAATTGATGCTAGCGGGGCGATCGCTTTCGGCAAAACTAGCGAGGTGATTTTGGGTGCTTTTCACAACGGTATGCAAATGGGCGACACTTTGGAAATGAGCAAGGGAACGCTGATTTTCATTGCTTAAAAAGCCGATATAAATTGTCAGTCTGCGGTTCAGATACCCGACTTTTTGAAGAATTCGGGTATCTCGCTCTGCGTTAGTTTTATATTAAATCCGGTGGCATCATAATTGATATTACCCACAGTCAGGACATGGCGCCCTGTCCTTTCCATACAATTAATCTGGGGGCTAAGCTGTTAGCCCACATTCCGCAGGTAGCACGATAGTCAGGGAATTTTTTCAATTGAGATGGCACCGCAGCTCAATAGAGAAGATAATATTTACGGCAAGGATCGCCAAAGAATTGGATAATCCAAAATAAAATCGTTCTTGCGTCAGATTGGTAATGTGCTTGACATGATTAATTGTGGGTGCATCTCTGTTTTTCAAATCCCTGAAAAAATAGCTAAAATAAAAAAGCTAGTAAAACCGTAAAAAAAACGATGAGGCAAAGAAAATGACACCCGAAGATAAACAGCAGCTAAAAGCATACTTAAAAGGGGCAGCATAAATTCTTTACAGAAATACAGAGCCAACGGAACTCTCAAGTTTTGAAAGTATCGAAAAATCTCTACATCAGAAAATGTTAGAAGAAGTAGGGTCCGAACTAGCTACCTTTTTTTTTCAACAGGATCAGGAATTAAAACCGGAAGACGCCACACCGTAAAATCATTAGTCGGGTTGCTGAATATTACAGACAATCAGGCGGAATGTTTCGGGTTTAAGCCTTATAGTCAACTCAGTCCAATGATAGAAAAGTGTGCTCTGATAATCAGTGCCAACGAGTCTTATCAAAAAGGAGAAAAAGATTTAGAAACATTCACAGGAATCCGAGTCGCTCATAGTATATTGCAAAGAATGGTAAAGCTCCAAGATTTTGAATTACCTACATCTAAACAAGGAGTTCAATAAATCACATTAGATGGAGGAAAAGTTAGGCTACGTAACGAAAAAAATGGTGAACCCTGTTATTGGAAAGATTATAAAGCGGTATGTTTAGATAATTTTTATGGCGGAGCATTTTTTCAAAACAATCAAGATTTAATTGATTGGAGTAATAGCCAAAAATTGCTGCATCCTATATATTGTATAGGAGAGGGGCATCCCGGAATTTGGAACCTCTTTCAAGAAATAGGAGGCCCTGAACAAAAACAAGAAATCTTAGATTGGTATCATCTGAAAGAAAATCTCTATAAAGCGGGGGGTTCACTGAAACGATTAAAGCAAGCAGAATTTCTGTTGTGATCAGGTCAAGTCAATGAAGTTATCAATTTATTTAAAGAGTTGAAAAGAAAAGGATTTAACACCTTTTGCAATTATTTAGAGTTCCATCGCAACCCAATAGTTAACTACCGATACTATAAAGAATAATCTTTAAGTTCTATCGGTTCTGGAACAGTGGAATCAACGATTAAACGAATTGGACTGAGGGTGAAACTATCGGGATCGCAATGGAATATTGAGAACGTTTCTTCTATCCTTGATCTTCGCTGTGCTTATCTCAATTGTCAACTTTCAATTTGATGTATTTGCCCAAGTGAGATGCACCCGGTAGGACAGGCTGAGATTTAGAATTTCACGCTCTTGATGTCCTTCGCAACAAATATTTTTCATACTCACCCAGAAGCTCTCCTTATTTAACACATCGAAAATACTCATACAATAACTCATCTGATAATTTTTATGAGTTACAGTCCCGAGATAACTATCAGTAGAAAGAGTTGAAAGAGGCAGCTATCTCTGCGGTGAATGCTACCTCTCTATTCCGAAATAAATCTAACAGCAACCGCCGCCGTGATAATGCCACGTCGAATCAGTAATTAACACTTTATCGGGCATCAATCCCCCCAACTTCCCAGCAGTTTTATCGCACACCGCCGCCGGAACTCCCCGCTGCAAAACGTGACCTGCCCCGTCATCAAAGAGATCTTCAGACCCCGTATAAATCGCCGTCTTGCCAGTGAAAATGCAAGCTCCGTCATCCGGTACCTCCACTTTAAAAGACACCGAATCGAGGCTTTCTAACAGCAAATCCGCATCCAATTGATAATTGTGTTTGTCCAGCAATCGGTAAGGACGGCGCGCCCGCACTTCGACTTGCCCAAAACCAACGTCTACAAGGTGTTGAACGTATTCTGCGTATGTCAAAGCGCCGGACAAACACAGGGCACGCAAGCGTTGGTCTTCCTTCAAATGCTGCGGAATGGGGCGAGTTGCGATCGGATCGCTCATCAACAATCTGCCACCCGGTTTTAACACCCGATAAGTTTCTTTTAATGCTTTAGCTAAATCCGCAGGTTCAAAGATATTAAACAAGCAATTTTGGGCGACAACATCTACAGAAGCATCCGGCACCGGCAACGCAAAAGCATCGCCTTCACAAATTTCTACAAAACTCGGATCAAACCAATCATTTTCGTGGGCGGCTATTTGCAAGTTTCGTGCAGCTGCATCTCGCATTGCTGGAACCGGATCGACGGCAATAACCGCTCCTTTATGTCTAGAAAAATATGCAAATTGTAGTGCTTCCAATCCGCCGCCGACGCCTACATAAAGCACGAAGGGATTGCCGACAAGTTCGGCGGCGTGAACGGTTGTGCCGCAGCCGTAATTCATTTCTTGCATTTGTTCGGGAATTTTTAATCCTGGCAATTGCAAGGGACTGCTTTGGACGCAGCAAAGTCCGATTAGGGGTGTTTCGGCAACATCGCTGTAGAATTTGGCTGCTGTTTCGAGGTAGGTCATTTTTTAGTGTCCTAATTTTTTATTTTTGACCGCCGATCTAGGCAGATTTACGCGGATCAACGCAGATGAATGCAGAAAGTTTTCGTTAGGTGGCAAATTCGACTTTTTGTTCGGATTTGGGCTGATTTTCGGGTTCGGAAACGGTTGTTTCGGGAGGGGCTAATTCGCTGTTTGGCTGGCTAGGAGTCTCAGCGGCAACAGGTGGCGTTGGCGGTACAAGATTGGGAGACGGTTCTGGTATCGCGGGAGCGACTACTTTTGGTACTGGAGCTTTTTGTGTTATTTCTGGCAGGGTTGGTGGCTCTGAAGGATTAGCAGGTTGCGGTTCTTGACGCAAGAAGTTGCGGAACCGATTGTAGTATCCTTTATATTCCTGTTTCTTTGGTTGGCTAGATGCTGTTGGTGTCGGTTCTATTATTTGAACTGGAGCAACAACTTTGGGGGTTTCTAACTGTGGAGTTGCTGTCGGCGTCGGTTGTATTACTTGAACTGGAGCAACAACTTTGGGGGTTTCTACCTGTGGAGTTGCTGTCGGTGTCGGTTGTATTACTTGAATTGGTTCTACAACTTTCGGCGCTTCGAGTTGGGGGGTTGCTGTCGGTGTTGGTTCTATTACTTGAATGGGAGCAACTTCGGGAGCGACTGTTGGCTCTAAGCTGGGTTCGGTAACAGGGGTTTCTGGAACCGCAGGTGAGGGTGGGACAACTGGTGTTTTTTCTAATGCAGGTGTCGGTGTCGGTTCCGGGCTTGGGGTTGGTGTCGGTTCGGGGGCTTGGTAGGTGCGATCGACTATAGCGCGAGTTTCTGATGTTGTTAGTTCGCCCCGCACTAATTTTGAAAGAGTGTCTTGGCCGAGCGGTTGGTAATTTATCAGTCTGGCTGTATTATTAAAGGCGTTTTTGACGATATTTCCGCGTTCGTCAATTAATTCTAGCTGTACCCAGTTTTTCCCTGATTTGAATCCTTTAAGATATATAGGTTGCCACTGGTCGATCGCAAAGCTTTCGCCGTTGACTGTGGCTCGAATTTTCCAATCGAGTATTTCATCTTGGGAATTTTCTTGCGCCACTTCGTGCGGCGGGGCATTTGTCAAGTAAAAGTCGAGCAGGATGGGTTCTGCGCCGTAGCTGCCTTGGGGGCTGTTGTACGTTAATAGGGGCAATGTTTGATCGGGATTATTGTCGTCTGTTTTGGTAAAAACGTGAAAGGTGGTTTGAGCAGCGGCACCTTCGTTTTTAAAGCTTTCTTCCCAAGGGCGAGCGGCGAACACCTGCAGGGTATGGGTTCCGGGTTCTAAGTCGGAGAGCGTTAAAGATTGGTTGATGTCGTAAACTGCTGCATAAGGTTGGTTGTCTAATAAAACTTGCAGATGAGGGCCCAAACCCAAGTTTGCATCTTTGAAAATGGGCAAGTCCTTCACTTGGAACTGAACAGACACATTTATATCCTGAAGCACTTCGTCAGGTTTTGGATTCAAAATACTAATTTGAGGCTGGTAGATTTCTAGAGCCTGACGCAGTTGTTGAATGGCTTCTGGGGGAGAAACCTCTGAGATTTTGTTTACCTGGGCGGTAGCTGAGCCGCTCTTGTTCCCTGATTTGGGCAATTCGGAATGGCCCGCGCCACAACTTGCTAAACCCAAAATTAATACTGCTACTGCAAACAATGCCAGCAGCCTGCCTGCAACCGTTCTGTGCCAATTGATCCCAATCACGCAACCATACTCCTAGAAGCCTTCTCATAGGGAACTATAGCCCAAAAATGAATTTAGTATTGGGGAATTGCAGCTCATGAATTCCAAAGGCTCCTAGGAGGCAGGATTGAGGCAGCAGCGGGCAACCCATCATCTCCCACTCTTAATTCCCGCAGCCTTTTTCCCAAACATATATCTACAAATGAGTATTCCTAAATTACTTTATCTTTGAGTTTTGTAAAGTTAATGGCAGTACCCCTTGACTTTTTCGAGGGACTGTGGGATTTAAAGGCGTTATTACATCAAGAATTGAGCCTTTTTTAAGTATTGTTAACAAGCGATTAATACTCCTCTAGCAAGCTTATAATTCATAAAACTCCCTCAAAAGGAGCAGCCGTATCAAGTCTGAATCAAGAATGCGATCGGCGGCTCATCTGGAGAGAAGAGTTTGCAGTACCCAGTCACATTGTTAGCGACACTGGGAAACTGGCTTCTTCACAGAAGCAAAATGCTTGGGGAGACGATGCACCTGCGTCTAACTCTGCAAAGAGTAAAGTGTAGTGCAGTGTCGGCTTTTTCGAGAATCCCCCGCCTAATCAAGCGTGGGGAGTGTCCGGTACAGTATTCAGTTCTCGTTCCTTGTCTTACCGAGAGGAGAGTCTTCATGACCATTAGTCCTCCAGAGCGAGAGGTAAAAGCTAGGGTAGTAGTCGATAAGAATCCGGTTCCAACTTCTTTCGAGAAGTGGTCAAAACCCGGTCATTTTGATCGCACTCTAGCTAAGGGGCCAAAAACCACCACTTGGATTTGGAACCTCCACGCTAACGCTCACGACTTTGACAGTCATACAAGTGACTTAGAAGACGTTTCGCGCAAAATCTTTAGCGCTCACTTCGGCCACTTGGCAGTAATCTTCGTATGGTTGAGTGGCGCATATTTCCACGGCGCTAAATTTTCCAATTACGAAGCTTGGCTGACAAATCCTACAGCCATCAAGCCCAGCGCTCAAGTGGTCTGGCCGATTTTTGGTCAAGAAATTTTAAATGCAGATGTAGGCGGCGGCTTTCACGGGATTCAGATCACCTCTGGTCTATTCCAACTGTGGCGCGCCAACGGCATCACTAACTCATACCAGCTATATTGCACTGCGATCGGCGCCCTGGTAATGGCAGCTTTGATGCTGTTTGCCGGTTGGTTCCACTATCACGTCCGCGCTCCGAAACTGGAATGGTTCCAGAACGTGGAATCGATGATGAACCACCACTTGGCAGTTTTGTTAGGCTGCGGGTGCTTGGGCTTCGCAGGACAACAAATTCACGTGGCTCTGCCGATCAATGCTTGCATGGACGCGATCGATGCAGGTGCACCGCTGACAGTCGGCGGTAAGCTGATCAAAACAGTTGCCGACATCCCCCTGCCGCACGAGTGGATTTTGACACCGGGCTTGATGGCTGACATCTACCCGAGTTTCGCTAAAGGTTTAACCCCCTTCTTCACCCTCAACTGGGGCGCATATACAGACTTCCTGACCTTCAAAGGCGGTCTGAACCCCACCACAGGCGGTTTGTGGCTGACTGATACAGCACACCACCACTTAGCTTTGGCAGTGCTATTCATCGTCGCTGGTCATATGTACCGGACGAACTGGGGCATCGGCCACAGCATGAAAGAAATCCTAGAGAACCACAAAGGCCCCTTCACTGGTGAAGGTCACAAAGGTCTCTACGAAATCCTGACTAATTCTTGGCACGCGCAACTGTCGATTAACTTGGCACTGATGGGCTCTTTGAGCATCATCGTCGCCCAACACATGTACGCGATGCCTCCGTATCCGTACATCGCGACCGACTACCCGACTCAGCTATCCCTGTTCACCCACCACATGTGGATTGGCGGATTCCTGATTGTTGGAGCAGCCGCTCACGGAGCAATCTTCATGGTTCGGGATTACGATCCCGCTGGAAATGTCAACAACTTGTTGGATCGTGTGATCCGGCATCGGGATGCGATCATTTCCCACCTGAACTGGGTTTGTATATTCTTGGGCTTCCACAGCTTCGGTCTGTACGTTCACAACGACACGATGCGCGCTTTCGGTCGTCCTCAAGATTTGTTCTCGGATACCGGGATTCAGTTGCGTCCGATATTTGCCCAGTGGGTGCAAAACATCCACGCTTTGGCTCCGGGCACAACAGCGCCTAATGCTACGGAAATCGTTAGCCACGCTTTTGGCGGCGGTGCAGTAGTAGTAGCCGGCAAAGTAGCGATGATGCCGATCGAGTTGGGTACGGCGGATTTCATGGTCCACCACATCCACGCTTTCACCATTCACGTTACAGTCCTGATTCTATTGAAGGGCGTGTTGTTTGCACGCAGTTCTCGCTTGGTTCCTGACAAAGGCAACTTGGGCTTCCGGTTCCCTTGCGACGGCCCCGGCCGTGGCGGCACCTGCCAAGTTTCTGGTTGGGATCACGTGTTCCTAGGCTTGTTCTGGATGTACAACTGCATCTCGATCGTGATTTTCCACTTTAGCTGGAAAATGCAGTCGGACGTGTGGGGAACAGTATCGCCAGACGGCACAATTTCTCACATTACCGGTGGCAACTTCGCACAAAGTGCGCTCACGATTAACGGCTGGCTGCGGGACTTCCTTTGGGCGCAAGCTTCTCAGGTGATTCAGTCCTACGGTTCGGCACTGTCGGCCTACGGTTTGATGTTCCTAGCTGGACACTTCGTCTTCGCCTTCAGCTTGATGTTCCTGTTCAGCGGCCGTGGCTACTGGCAAGAACTGATTGAGTCGATTGTTTGGGCTCACAACAAGCTCAAGGTAGCTCCGTCGATTCAGCCTCGCGCTCTGAGCATTATTCAGGGTCGGGCTGTGGGTGTAGCTCACTACCTCCTAGGAGGAATTGTCACTACGTGGGCATTTTTCCTAGCGCGAATCATTTCGGTAGGGTAAACTACCCCTAGGTTTTGGATTCTCGATTTGGGAGGAATCTCAAATCGAGAATCCAAACTCCGAACCGAATCCCTTCAATTTTGTTCAGGATTCAGGATTAATCAAGGCTTATGGCAACGAAATTTCCAAAATTTAGCCAAGACCTTGCCCAAGACCCGACCACACGGCGGATCTGGTACGGGATTGCCACAGCACACGACTTTGAAAGCCACGATGGCATGACCGAAGAAAATCTTTACCAAAAGATTTTTGCTTCTCACTTCGGCCACCTAGCAATCATTTTCTTGTGGACTTCGGGCAGCCTGTTCCACGTAGCATGGCAAGGTAACTTTGAACAGTGGATTAAAGACCCTCTAAACGTCCGCCCGATCGCTCACGCGATTTGGGACCCGCAATTCGGCGCTCCTGCTGTAGAAGCTTTCACTCAAGGTGGCGCTTCTAACCCGGTGGATATCTCTTACTCTGGTGTCTACCATTGGTGGTTCACCCAAGGGATTCGGACAAACGCCGACCTGTATCAAGGAGCTATCTTCTTGCTACTACTGGCGGCTGTCTTCCTGTTCGCAGGTTGGTTGCACCTCCAGCCCAAGTACCGCCCCAGCTTGTCTTGGTTCAAAAATGCTGAATCTCGCCTCAACCACCACTTGGCTGGTTTGTTCGGTGTCAGCTCTTTGGCTTGGACTGGTCACATGGTTCACGTTGCTATCCCCGAATCTCGCGGACAGCACGTAGGTTGGGACAACTTCTTGTCTACCCCGCCTCACCCGGCCGGTTTGGCTCCGTTCTTCACTGGTAACTGGGGCGTATACGCCGAGAATCCAGATGCAGCGAGCCATGTCTTCGGTACTTCCGAAGGCGCTGGAACCGCAATTCTGACTTTCTTGGGTGGCTTCCACCCTCAAACAGAATCCCTGTGGCTGACAGATATCGCTCACCACCACTTGGCGATCGCAGTTCTGTTTATCGTTGCCGGTCATATGTACCGGACTAACTTCGGTATCGGTCACAGCATCAAAGAGATGTTGGATTCTAAGGCTGGTTTGGTCGGCGGCAAGAGTGAAGGGCAGTTCAACTTGCCTCACCAAGGCTTGTATGAAACCTACAACAACTCGCTGCACTTCCAACTGGCATTTCACCTCGCTGCTTTGGGCGTAATTACCTCCCTGGTAGCACAGCATATGTACGCGATGCCCCCCTACGCTTTTATAGGTAAGGACTTCACGACTCAGGCTGCGCTTTACACCCACCACCAGTACATTGCTGGATTCATCATGGTCGGCGCTTTCGCCCACGGAGCTATCTTCTTGGTGCGGGACTACGATCCTGAAGCAAACAAAGGCAACGTGCTCGATCGCGTGTTGCAGCACAAAGAAGCGATTATCTCTCACTTGAGCTGGGTGTCGCTGTTCTTGGGCTTCCACACTCTCGGCTTGTACGTTCACAATGACGTTGTAGTCGCTTTCGGAACTCCTGAAAAGCAAATCTTGATTGAACCAGTGTTCGCACAGTTCATCCAAGCTGCTCACGGCAAAGCTCTCTACGGCATGGACGTGCTGTTGTCTAACCCTGACAGTATTGCTTCTACCGCTTGGCCTAACTACGGCAACGTATGGCTCCCAGGCTGGTTGGATGCGATCAACAGCGGTACTAATTCTCTGTTCTTGGCGATCGGACCTGGCGATTTCTTGGTTCACCACGCGATCGCACTAGGCTTGCACACCACCACCTTGATCTTGGTCAAGGGCGCTCTGGATGCACGCGGTTCTAAGCTGATGCCGGACAAAAAAGACTTCGGTTATGCTTTCCCTTGCGACGGCCCCGGCCGTGGCGGTACTTGCGACATCTCTGCTTGGGACGCGATGTACCTGTCTGTATTCTGGATGTTGAACACCCTAGCTTGGGTAACTTTCTACTGGCACTGGAAGCACCTGGGCATCTGGCAAGGTAATGTGGCTCAGTTCAATGAGTCTTCTACCTACCTGATGGGCTGGTTCCGCGATTACCTCTGGCTGTATTCTTCTCAGTTGATCAACGGTTACAACCCGTATGGTACTAACAACTTGTCAGTCTGGGCTTGGATGTTCTTATTCGGACACCTTGTTTGGGCAACTGGTTTCATGTTCCTGATCTCTTGGAGAGGTTACTGGCAAGAGTTGATCGAGACTTTGGTTTGGGCTCACGAGCGCACTCCTTTGGCTAACTTGGTTCGCTGGAAAGACAAGCCTGTTGCTTTGTCAATCGTCCAAGGTCGTTTGGTTGGCTTAGTTCACTTTACTGTGGGCAACGTCCTCACTTACGCGGCCTTTGTAATTGCCTCGACAGCCGGGAAATTCGGGTAACTCTGAACTCTGGTTTCTAGGTAATTAAATGAAATCCCCTGCCTTCTGGCGGGGGATTTTTTTGTATAGCAGAAGGAAGTTCGGCAACGGATTGTGTAACGGATGGATGGAATAAGATCGATGGGTCGAAGCAAAATGCAGTTCGATTAATGTTCATCGGCGGGACAATGCGAAGTGGTTGGCTGAGTTTGTCAAGCCGGAATAAAAGTGCGATCGCAACTAAATTTGTGAGTTAGTCTGCTGGAACGAAGTCATGACACAGTGGTATAAGGAAGACCTCGCATATATTCATGATGTTGGGCATAGCGATTATGCTCTCAAATCTGCCCCTGGTATATTGAATATCTTGGCCCAAAACAAGCTACAAGAAGGTTTAGTCGTTGACTTGGGTTGTGGCAGCGGATTATCCGCACTAGAATTCAGAAAGGCAGGTTATCGTGTTCTGGGAGTTGATATTTCTGAGTCTTTGATTGCCATTGCCCGAAACCGAGTGCCAGATGGCGAGTTTCGAGTTGAGTCGCTGTTTAAAACTGATATCCCACCATGTAATGCTGTCACCTTGATCGGCGAATGTTTGAATTATCTGTTTGATGCAGACAACGATCGCCAAAACCTGGTGCAATTTTTCCGTCGCATTTATTACGCCTTAACCGAGGGCGGTGTTTTCATCTTTGACATTGCAGAACCCGGACAGATTGTAGCAGGAAACACAACCAAAGGATTCACGGAAGGAAAAGATTGGATTGTTCTGGTTGAGAAGGAAGAAAATCAAGAGAATGAAACCTTAATTCGCCGCATCATTACTCTTCGTAAAGTAGGGGAAACCTACAGGCGAGATGATGAAATACACTGCTTGCGGTTGTACAAGGCAAAAGATATTGTTGAAGCACTCGATAGCATAGGTTTTCAAGTTCAAATCCTACGTAGTTATGGTGAGTACAACTTGCCAAAAGCTCATACAGGATTCATTGCACGTAAACCCATTTTAGAGGGCAACTCGATCGCATAAGTGACTTGAGGGTCGATCTGCTTTTTCACTCTACCAAAAGCCCGATCGCCCTTCTCCCTCAAATCTCCCCATTCACCTGCATCTGATGCACCCTATCAGCCAATTATTGCAAGCGTTTTTCGTCCAACTCGTCAATTGCCAGCATCCCGACAGAGATAATTTCTTTCAGCGTTAGTCAGGTTGCTAGCGCCTTTTTCTCCACAAGTTCTTTAATAATGGGGCTGACTGCAATGGGGGCACTGGTTCTGGTCACAAAACTAACCGGAGATTAACAACTTCGATTAAATCGTAGCACTTTTAACCTGAGCTTTTAGCTGCGATGCAACTTGTTTAACCGCATTTTGACAATACCCAACACAATGTGAAGTCAATCAATCAGCAAATGCTGACTTATCTAAGAAATATTACAAAATCTACCGTAGGATAATTTGATGCTAAAGTTATCAAATGATGTGACGATCGATCGCTCTTTACCCTCGCCTTTTTACGATCGCACAGAGTGAAAGACTAAGTTTAGTTGAGATTAGACTTAGGCTTCCTGCTTCTTAAGCCTATGTATCTGTAAATCACTTAGTGCTGAAGATTCAATTAACCATATTACCATCACAATTGGAAATTTTTCAATGAAACTCAGTAAATCTTTGGCAATGTTGTTCACATTAATTTGTATCACAGTCATAGTTGTGACTACTTTTAGATTAAGCCCTAGTTTCGCTCGTTCTACGCCGGTGATGTCAGCACAAGAATCAGCAGAAAAAGTAACTACAGATCTGATTGCACAAGGTTCTTCAGGAAGAACTCTCTACACTAGGTTAGGAGGCTACAACGCGATCGCAAAAGTCATTGATGATTCAGCAACTTTCATATTCAATGACGCACTAATTGGTAAATACTTTATTGGCTTGGGAACAAACTCACAACAGAGGCTGCGTCAGTTGTTAGTGGATCAATTCTGCCAAGCAGCAGGTGGGCCTTGTGTTTATACAGGGCGGACTATGAAGCTTTCCCATAGTGGAATGGATGGAGGTCTCTCGAACAATGAATTTAACGCTTTTGCTAATGATGTGTCCCAAGCTCTCGATAAAAATAGCGTCAATCAATCAGAGAAAGCCGAAGTCCTGGCATTTGTTAATAGTCTCAGAAGCAAGATTGTCGAAAAGTAATATGAAACGCTCCCATCTCCTCCTGGTTTCGGTGGCATTTCTGCTACTGTCAGGAATGGTAACGGCCGAGGCAGCCCGTGCAAAACCGTCAGAGCCAACCACCGAGATGAAAGTTCCAGTATCTCCAATGCCAAGGCAGTCTTCTGAGCGCTTTTCCATGCCTGCTATTTTTGCTCCACCCCAAGCTCAATCCAACGATCGACCTTTTTGTTTTTATCAGCGCTCTGATAGCACGATAGTTGATTTGAGCAGACTGTGTGGGGCTAAGAGCGCCGAAACGGGTACAAATACTAGATGGGAAAACGCTCCTGTTGAGGAGAAGAAGACCCCAATTTATTGGTAAAAAAATGAGAATTTGTTTCAGTAGACGAATTCCATAGGAGCGCCCTTGCCTTACTTCCCCTGAAGTACGCGCGTGCGTAGCTATCCCGTAGGAAATTGCCCTCATCGCCTCAAATTTCCCCATTCACCTGCATCTGATGCACCTTGTCAGCCAACTCTTGGCGGCTTTCCTTATCGAGTGCATCAATTGCCAGCATTCCCAAGTACACGACTTCCTTCTGAGTTAGTCTTGTCGCTTGGGCTTGTTTTTGAATGACTTCCTTTATCACGGAACTGACCGCTATCGCCGTATTAGTTTTAGCCACGAAGAATAATCAACTATTAATAACTTTCCTTGATGTTATCATCCTCAATCCGATTAACTACAATAATCTTTGAATAACTACAGTTAATCATGCTATAGTGTAAAAAATACAAAAAATCGATCGCCCCCGGTCTAGACAACTAAAGGCCGATCAACTTATTCCTCAATAATCTCCACCAAGTCCTCAATCATCACATCAAATGCCCGCGCTAACTTGTACAGGGCGGTAAAGTCAACCATTGATATTTCAGAACGACGAGCATAGCTGGTTATGGTGCTGTAGATCACGCCCGATCGCTCAGCCACCTCCTTGAATGTCCAGCCCCTCTCGGCCGCTAACTCTCGCACTTTTACTCTGACTAAACCCATGCTTGACAAATAATGCAGTTGCGTTTTAAGATAATTACATCTGAAAAAGCGATCGCCCCCGGTCTAGACAACTTAAGGTCGATCGACCTATTCCTCCAAAACCTCAACCAAATCCTCAATCATCACATCAAAAGTCCGAGCTAATTTCAGCAGCAAAGTAAAGTCAACCGTTGTCAGCCCTGGACAGCGAGCATAATGCTTGACCGTGTTGTATACCACTCCAGAACGTTCTGAAACTTCCTTGAATGTCCAACCTTTCTCTGCTGCTAGTTCTCTGACTTTAATTCTGACTAAACCCATGCTTGACAATGGGTGCTATAACACCTTAGAATAAATTTATCTAAAAAGCCGATCGCCCCCCGGTCTGGACAACTAAAGGGCGATCGTTTTCAAAACTTAAATAGACAGTTACTAGCTGTCTGACTTACTATGATAGCATCATCCCAGCTAAAATCAAGCACTTTCGCCTGCTCCAAAATAATTCACAAATCTCCCATCCTGCATCCGCTGGCGAGATTTGTCACAGAAGAAACAGTTGCACTCCTGTTCAATATCTCAGCAGACGAGATTTACCGCATAGAATGCTGTCGCTACATGGTGTATGTGCACGCCAAAGGCATCAGCCGGTTTGTCAGCTACGCCGATTTTCCGCCGATTGTTCGAGTAAATGCGATCGCACCTCAAGATTTTGGCAGATGGTACAAACGCTGGAAAAGCAAGCAATCACCAGCATTTTGGACGAAATTCTACATTTACAAGTTCAAAAAAGCTGTTTCAGTTGACAGCTTGCTGGAGTGGGGCCAATTGGTAGCTACTGTTAAATCGGTCATTTCTGGGGCCGCGCTGCAACAGCTACGAGATGTCTATGCCCAAGAAAAAGATTTGATGGAGAAATTTTAAAGTGCGATCGCCCCGACGAGCAACTGCGAGAATGGGCAAAGGAAAAATTAAAATAAATGGCTAAGTGAGAAAATGGAGGTAGAAAATGGACAATCACCATGCCTAGAAA
Organism: Microcoleus sp. Pol17C6; assembly: GCF_036701145.1. Taxonomy (NCBI): domain Bacteria; kingdom Bacillati; phylum Cyanobacteriota; class Cyanophyceae; order Oscillatoriales; family Microcoleaceae; genus Microcoleus; species Microcoleus sp. Pol17C6. The sequence continues at coordinate 46,217 of NZ_JAUBQH010000012.1, read as the reverse complement.
AATTCGCGAGTTAAAAGCTCAGATTACCCGTGAGGGCTTTATTTATTTGCCAAAACGCGGAAAGGCAGCCATGAAAGATGGCAGCACCCTTTGATTGGGAAGACATTAACAATTCCAGGCAAAGACGGAGATGATGTGCCACGCTATTTAGAGAAGCAGTTGGCAATATTGTTAGCCGAACTCGACGAGTTAAAGGAGGAAGATTCATGAACCGATACAGTATGATCGTCCAATGGTCTGACGAGGCTCAACTTTTCCTCGTGACGATTCCAGAGTTTGCCGAGCGCGTTGTCATGCCCTGTACCCACGGCCAAACCCGCGAAGAAGCCATCCGACATGGCGAAGAAGTGCTCGAAATGTATCTAGAAGCTTGGCAGGAAGAAGGTGAACCCATCCCCGCACCTAGCATTCTTCAAATCGCCTAGAAAACCTCATCCTCGATTCCCAGCCACCATTCCCCCAGATTCATTAAATCTTTGTGAAGGTCAGTAAGTTCTGTCATATACTCTTCCGCAGAAATCTCCGATCGCCTTTCTTGCAATTTTTTCAGCCGCAGTTGCACCAACAGCCAAGGTTTGGAAATCCCGTCCTTTGCTTCGATATATTTGGCTAGATCGTTGCTGTCCATAGTTATTGGTTATTTGTTATTGGTTAGATCGTTTCCGGTTGTATGGGAATGATTAAACCGCAGAGAACGCAGAGAAATCAGAGGAAAAGAAGAGAGAGAGGAATAATTATGATGCCAAGTAGCTTAATATTATAGGACTTTTGAAACGGTTTAAAAAAGCTTTCATTTTTCCCAGTCGGTTTCAACCGACTTGAGCTTTGAGCCAGGGGTTTCAACCCCTGGCGGACTAACGGACTGGCGGACTTAGAAGCTAAGATGCCTCCGGCAAACATCCTTTACCTGTAATCCGAAGTCTGGATATTCTTGAGCTTCGCAGCATATTTCATACCGTATTCCGGGCGACAGAAGCGATCGATCTGAGCCTCAAAGAAAGCCCGATTTGCCTTCAAATGCTTTGGATTCGGGTCATCTAAAGGATACAAAAGAGCAGTCCGCAACGCTTGAATCACCGCCGAAGTAACGCAGTACATCGATCGCTGGAATGTCACCCCAATTTGATTGAGGATATCATCTTCGCCGCGACAGCGCTGTTTGTAGAAATCCATCAAATACGGCGGCAGGAAATGCAGCATATCTTGTGCTAGCAAAGTCGGCGGAATCCCCGCCGTACCTACGGGGAATTTGTCTGCATAAAGCACTCCGAAGTGGAAGTCTTTTTGGTCGTCAGGAACTTCCTTAGCTTGAGCGTTGTAAGATTTGGTGCCTCGGAATGGCGAAGTGCGATAAAATACAGCTTCCACGTAAGGTAACGCTGCTTCATAAAGCCAAGTGAAACCCTTAGATTTGGGAATGATTTCGTAGGTTTCGCCGTCGATTTGAACGTGGTGGTAAATCGGGCGTCCGGCGATCGCAAATATGCCATTTACTAGGAAATCCATCGCCTGCGGGACTGTGGTAACTTTCCCTTCGTCGTACAAGTCTGAAACCTCAAAAAACACCGGCGCCATGACTTCCCAGAATAAACCGAGATTGCTGTAATAAGACATTTGGCGGCACTGTTCTAAAAACATTTCTGGAAATGCTTTGTGCAGTGCCAGCATGAACGGGTCTTTTTTGAAGTAAGCTTTAATTGCGCGATCGGCATTAGCCTTATATTCGTCACTGTCCAAATAAGGATCGAATTGATTGGTAGGCACGTACAAGCCCCGGTGCCAAAGCATTGACCTCATGCACTCTTCCGCAAATTCCATGTTAATGCGATCGTGCCACAAATGGTGAAACAGCCGCGGCATATTACCAGTTTCACCCTTCTCCATGAACTCCAAAAGTTCCGGGTGAACACTTCCAGTCCCGCGCCAAATCCGCAAATCTGCACCGTCGCCTGCATAGTGATTTTGCAAGTCTAAATACTCTTGAGGCAAGAAGTATTTAAAGAAAGGAAGCGGGTGTAAAAATACTCGTTCGGCGATGTAAAGCAAATCCCGCCAGTAAAAGTCCATCGGCACTGCGTAAGCTTTCCAGATAGCGATGATTTGCATCAGATTTTCCGGCGTATCTGGAATCATTGCGCCGCCAGCTTCTAGCCTGTGAATTATTTCGGCAAATTCGTGTTTGGAAGGAGGTAGTTTAGTTGCTGGTTTATTAGGGGTTTGTACCATTGTTTCTTCCTTTGAGTGAGGGAATCTAAATATTTTGAATTATTGCCAAAAGCTGCGATTCTTTAACTGGTTCCCAGGCTAGAGGTTGGGAACCGATATCCAGGCCTACGAGCCGGAAAATTGAAGGCATAGCCTCCGGATATGCGTTTCCAGGCAGAGCCTGGAAACGAGTAGATTTTAGTCGGTGGAGGCGGAATTCGTTTGTGTAGACGCGATTTCCAGCTCCGAGTGTTCTAGGGGATAGCTAATAGCAACTTGGGTATTTCTGTCAGTCGGCAGAGTAGCAACGATCGCATTTGTAGTAGATTCGCTCCACTTGAGTAGCCAAGCAGGTTGAATTCCCAACACAAAAATGATGCCCGCCAAAACCAGCGCCGGCATATTTTCAGCAAACGTAACTGGAGGGTAGTAAGCCGTGGCATTGTCCAACTTCCCAAAACAGGTGCGGTTGAGCAGAATCACAAAGTAAACTGCTGTTAAACCCGAAGCTAAAATGCAGAGCAAAGTTGGAATTGGAAAGATCGAGAAACTGCCTTGAAATACTAAAAATTCGGCAATAAAACCCACCAAACCCGGAATTCCGGCGCTTGCCATGCCGCCCAAAACTAACAGGGAACTGGCAGTGGGTAAACCCCGCATCGGGTTCATCAAACCGTTGAGCACGTCCAAATCCCGCGTGCCAACTTTGGTTTCGATGATGCCTACCAAATAAAATAGCAAAGCTAAAATTAAGCCGTGGCTTACCATTTGCCCGACAGCGCCGATTAATGCCAGCTTCGTACCCGCGGCGCAGGCAACGAGGATGTAGCCCATATGTCCGATCGAACTATAGGCTACCATGCGCTTGATGTCTTTTTGGGCGATCGCGCTCAAAGCCCCGTACATCACGCTCACAGTCCCGATAATCGCTAAAGCCGGAGCTATAATCGACCACGTTTCGGGAAACATCTGCAAGCCGAACCGTACTAAACCGTAAGTTCCCAACTTCGCCAGAATCCCTCCCAGCAAAATTGCTGTTGCTGGCGAAGCTTCGACGTAAGCATCCGGCAGCCAAGTGTGCAGCGGCACCAAGGGAATTTTAATTCCCAACCCAATTAGCAAAATTGTTAGCAGGATTAACTGCAAATTTCTAGGCAATTCTTGAGTGGTAATCGCACTGTAATCGAAATTTAAAGACCCGCTCAGCCAAGCCACACCCAAGAATGCTGCCAGCACTAAAAGTCCCGAAACTGCCGTGTAGATCAAAAACTTCATGGCAGCGTATTCCCGCTGCTTTCCGCCCCAAATCGCAATCAACAGGTAAAAAGGAATTAATTCTACTTCGTAAAACAGTACAAACAGCAGCAAATTTTGAGACATTAAAGCTCCGGCAATACCAGCATTGATTAGCAAAATCAAAGCGTAGTAAAGCTGGGGTCGCTCCATTTTTTCGCCAGTGCCGTAAATGACTAATAGCGTCAGCAAAGCACTTAAAACCAGCAGTGGCAAGGACAAGCCGTCAATGCCCAAGTTGTAGCTCAAACCTAATTGCGGAATCCAAGGCAAATATTCTTGAAATTGCAGTCCCGAATTGGCTGGATCGAATTGAGTCAACAGCCAGATATTCAAAATGAAAATAGCTGCCGCAAAAGCCGAGGCTATTGAACGCAGACGCATCCCATTTATATTTCCGGGCAGGAACCCGACTACCGCAGCGCCCAACGCGGGCAACCAGAGCAAGGTACTAAGCATAATGTGTGAAGTGAAGAGTGAAGAGTGAACAATCTATTTTGCAGCCTCTTGTCTTTGATAATTTGGGAGTTTAAATGTTAAACTTTTTCCCAATTATCAATCCCAAATTTCATCACGACTCAGAAAGAATAGTGACTCTGCCCGTGTCTAAATCGTAATACCCACCAACAACTTTCAGTTTATTCTCCGCAATTAACTTAGAGATAACTGGAGAGGCTTTCAACTTGTTAGCTTGGAGCACAACATTGGCTTTTGAAGCATTTTCCAGCTTGTCGCCCGTTTGGTTTTTCGAGCTTTCTACAGCAGGCTTAATCGCATCGAGCAAACTGCCAATCTGGCCGGGAACTTGAGCTCCTTTAATGGTTGCGTCTACCGCACCGCAACGTTTATGCCCGATTACCACAAGCACTTTTGCTCCCAATACCAGGGTGCCAAATTCCAGGCTGCCAGTTTCTTCTGGAGTAACAACATTTCCGGCCACGCGACAGACAAATAAATCTCCCAATCCTTGATCGAAGATAATTTCCGAAGGAAAGCGGGAATCTGCACAGCCGAGAATAGCAGCAAAGGGTTTTTGAGTTTTGGCAACTTCGGTGAGACGCCCAAAGTCTTGGTGGGGATTTTGGCGTTTGCTGTCAACAAACCGCTGGTTGCCGTCCATTAACTGTTTCAGAGCTGCATCGGGAGTCAAGTCAGTTTGAGCAATTGCTGGTTCGGGTGCAGCCAAATCAGCGCCTGCTCGTGCTGCGAGTATCCCTGTACCAATAGCACCTGCGACAAATTTGAGGGAATTGCGCCGGGAAAGATTGAATTGTCTGTTGTTTGATTTCATTGATGTTGCCTTGTTGTATCTAGTTAGAAATCTTTGTTCAAGACTTCTTGTTTTTAAGATTTTAGATTAAAACTGTCACCTAAAATCTTCAAGCTTATATTTCTTTACCCACCCACAATCAGCGACAGGCGAACTAGCAGCGGCCAGCTTACTAGCAGTCCCAAAACTGCTACTCCGAACAGAATTGTCAAGGCATAAAACTGAGTTTGACCGTTAACGTTGTACTTGAGGCTTTGGCCGCCAAAAACTGTGGCAAAACCGATTAAGTTCACGAATCCGTCAACAATATTGCGATCAACCCAAGAGATAACTTGAGCAACTAAACCGACTGCAAATATCACTGTCACCCGGTAAAGTTGGGCAGTGTAAAAGTCGTAAGCAAAAAAGTCTTGCAAAGCTTCAGAACCAATTCGTACCGGTTTTTCCCATTTCTCGTTCAGGTAAACAAATGCTCCAGCACCGATGCCGATCGCCGTTGACAAAACTAGCAGTGCAGTGGCGGTATAATTAAAACTCGCCCCAGGCAATAACTGCCACGTCGCCAGCACGTGCGGAACGTGCAAAGTAAAGCCCATTAAAACAGTCATCGGCAAGATGAAAGGCCAGTGAACTTCTGGCGAACGTTCGGTCATTTGCTTTGGTTTGCCACCAAAAACTAAACCAAAGACGCGCACTAAGCCAAAAGCAGTGACGCCGTTTACAAACAGCACTATTCCTAACAAGAAAGGGTGAGTTTGCCAAAGCCAGGATGTGAAGTCTTCTAAAGCCCAGAAGCAGCCGAAGGGCGGCAGTCCAACCAATCCCGCGCTACCGACAATAAACGATATGGCCGATATCGGCCGCTTTCCCCACAAACCGCCGAGAGCTCGGACATCCTGAGTGACGCTGTTCCAAACTACCGAACCGATGCTCATCACCAGCAAACCCATCGCCAAGGTGTAGGCAAATATCAATGTCAGGGCTGTCTGGGCTTGTCCGGTGCCGACGGCGATAAATACTAAGCCCATGTAAGAGCTGACTATATAGGAAAGCGTGCGCTTGATGTCAATTTGGGCGATCGCAATTAATGAAGCACCAACCGCTGTCGCAGCGCCTACAATAATAGTTGTCTTCAGTCCGATCGGCGACAAAGCAATCACTGGCTGCAACTTAATCAAAATCCAAGCACCAGTTTCCACAACTACGGTGTTCCGTAAAATTGTCGCCGGCAGCGGGCCTTCCATCGCCTCATCTAGCCACAGGTGCAAGGGAAACTGAGCACATTTGCCCATGGGGCCGGCAATCAAAGCTAAAGTCAGCAGTGTCGCTACAGTAGGGTCAAGCTTTGCAGTCTCGGCCCAAACAGCCAACTCGTCAAAATTCCAAGTTCCGGCCAGCGGCAGAATGGCGACTACTCCCATCAGCAGGAATAAATCTCCCACCCGCTTTGTTAAGAAAGCGTCGCGGGCTCCTGTCACCACCAAAGACTGATTGAACCACAGCCCGACTAGCAGGTAAGTACCCAAAGTCAGAACTTCCAAAATCATGTAGCTGAAGAACAGGGAATTGCACAGTACCAAGCCACACATCCCAGCTTCAAACAGCCCCATCAGAGAAAAGAACCGAGCCCAGCCCCAGTCCATTTCCATGTAACCGAAAGCATAAATCTGCGCCAGCAAGTTCAGTCCGGTAATCAAAACAGTCGCCCCGACGGTGACTGCAGAAATTTCTACGGGAATGGTTAAGTCTAAACCTGCTACATTCAGCCAGGGAATCAACTCGTGTTGCGCCGGTTGGTTCCAGATAGCTGTCAAGGCTATGACCCCGTGTAAAAAAGCGAACAAGGTTAATATGGCGTTCACGTAACCGGATGGTCTTGGCCCCGTGCGGCGGGTAACTGCCGGAAACCACAGCATCGACAGAACTCCGCCTATGAGTGGATAGCAAGGTATAAACCAAACGGTCTGGAGTAAGATTTGAGCCATTGGCATTACCTGTAAAGGTTACAAAAATTTAAAATTCTGAGAATAATTCCGATGCGCTGACGACAGCACTGAAAAGCCAGAAGGCAGAAGTAAAGAAAATTTGGGGGTTTGCCTCTGAGTTGGTTCCCGTCGTCAAACCGAGCGCTTCAGAATCGACTTATTAATTTTATATTAAGGATTACGTTAAATTTTCATATTTCTCATTCAGCATATCTATATGCACCAATAAACTGGACTTATAGGTATTTATAGGGGCGGATTGTATACAAACGAATATTTGTCGAGCGCACATCTTGCACAATTTTGAGGAACAGGCAAGATGCCTGTTCCACTCCTACTCATAGTTCAATTTTTTTGTGGGGAGTAGGGGTGGGGCATCCTGCCTGCCCGTGAAAGGCTTATTTAGAACAGGCAAGATGTCTGTTCCACTCATATTTCAATTTTTTTGTGGGGAGTAGGAGTTGGGCATCCTGCCCGCCCGTGAAAAGCTTATGGTCTAAAATATTAAAAACGCTCAATCTCCCAAGCTGATTCGGGAAGTTGGGCTTGGCGCTGCCCCATGGACCTTGCCCTAACATTCAAAAGACCGATCGGCGTATTAAACAAATCTACCAGATCGGCTCCGCCGAGCGCACTTTTGGCAGCAGCAACCGGAAATTCCTTTAACAGCCACCTAGCCAGCCGGTAAAAATATTCCCCTGTTGTGAATTCTCGCATCAAATCGACACCGTGGAGTTCGTGCAAATATTTATTAGATTCGCCGTACCGATACCATTGACTTTGCAAATGTTTTATTGTAGAACGGTGGCGGTGTCGGACGATCGCATTTTCGGCAAAATACATTTTATAGGATGTTTCCCGCAAAATCCGCCAACACAAGTCAGCATCGCCGCCGCTGGTGAGGTAAGGGCGAAATAATCCTATTTGTTGTAAAACTAGCCTCCGTACAGCTAAGTTGGCGGTTTGACCGTAGGGACAAAAAGGGTGAGCGAGTGTATGTTTTTGAGATAAAGTATTTTGGCGATCGGCGTGTTGTTCTAAAATAGTTTTACCGGGCAATGCGAGTATTTCCCCAGCGCTAATTCCTATTTCTAAGTCAACGAATGGCTTAACTAAATTTTCCAGCCAGTCAGATTCCGGGCGACAGTCTGCATCGGTAAATGCAATGATTTCGCCTGTGGATGCGCAAATTCCTTTATTTCGGGCGGCGTAGGAACTTTGAATCTGATTTTCGGTGAGGTGGCGAATGGTTATTTGATCCAACTTAGCTGCTGTTTCGATGATTGCTGAAGTGCGATCGCGACTGTTGTTGTCTACTAAGAGATATTCTACTCTGTGTGGCGGATAAGTTTGCGATCGCAGGGACTCAATCAACTCCGGCAAATCCATCTCGCCGTTGTAAACAGGCACAACCACCGAAACTTGAGGTAAAAACCCGTCGTCACTGTTCATTAGCCCTCTATCCAGTTTTTTGAGTCAATTAGGAGTAAAGTCATTATTACGAACAAGTTTTATGGCAACTTAACTTATCGAATAATTTCTACTTCTGTGCCTTTCTCCACAAACTGATACAACTCCTCAACATCCTTATTTTCCAGAGAAACGCATCCCAAGGTCCAGTTTGATCGAGATTTTATTATATTATCCGAATTAGGAGGAACGCCGTGAATCCCGATTTCGCTGCCTACACTGTCGCCCCACCTAATTGTACCATCTTGCTTAGCTTTTATATATTTGCGCCAAGATTGTTTGGTTGGATAATCCAGCCACAGAAACTTTGACCAACTTTCGTGAGGGTACATATCTTTAATACTAAAAATACCTTCCGGCGTCCGCAAATCCCCTGCTTTTAATTTATCACCTGTGGGATTGCCACCAAATACTACAGGATAAGATTTTACTGGCTTTTTGCTATCGTATACAGTCAGCCTGTATTTTGATTTTTCAACTAGGAGGGAAATTCTGTTTTTATCTAACTTATCTGGTTCGCCTAAAATTTGTATTAGCGGCTTGTCGTAGTTTAATAAATTATCGGGCGCGAATTGGGTATGCAAAATATTTAAATCATCAGCCGGACAGTTATTTAAGCAGAAAACGTCTAAAATGTAGGGAATTGGAACAGCATAACCCAGCTTAACGAGGTTCCAGTAAAAAACTGAGCTAGCAGCCAGCAATAGAAGGCTTGTTGCAAAAATTCTCCCAATATTGCCCCTGATTTTTTTGATTTCCATTGCATTAACTAGGGATATTACAGATTGTTCAGCGGTTGAAACTGCTACTTACTAGAGAAACGAAGTCCCTCTCTAAGAGACTAAGAAATGTGGAACAGCCCAAAAGCGTGTGGCTTGAGCCTTAAACAGGCAAGATGCCTGTTCCACAACTGCATTCAGTTCTTGTGGAACAGGCATCTTGCCTGTGTGTTTCAAATAGTAGAAAATATCTCTTACATCCCCTGTGCAATCCGTCACGCAATCCGTTCTCAACTGTTTCCCGTCAACATCAGAATCATTAACACTAACGCCCCGTTAGTTAAATAAAAGATTCCCACAACCTGAGTTTCCAACCAGCCACACAACTCTAGATGATGGTGCAGTGGAGCCATTCTTAACAGACGCTTGCCGATGCCATCAGGCCCTTTTGTAGCTTTGTAATAACCTACTTGAGCAATTACTGACAGCGTTTCTACAAAGAAAATCCCGCTGATAATTAATAATATCCAAAGGCTATTTGTTAATAAAGCTACCGCACCCAACGCACCGCCCAAAGCTAAAGCCCCTGTATCGCCCATAAACACACTGGCTGGATTGCGGTTGTGTGCTAAGAAACCGAAACAACTGCCGCTGATGCAAGCGCAAAAAATCATTAATTCTGGCGAAGTAGAGGCTACAGATGCACCTAGTCCCAAAAGTGCGATCGCGCCCAAACCGCCCATCAAGCCGTCAACACCATCGGTAAGATTAGTAGCATTGCTTTCGGCAACTAGCACAAAACCAGCCACTGGCCAGAACAGCAAACCTAATGGCAATACCCAACCGAAAGGCAAAGCAACATTCGTAGAAATAGCAGGTTGATGAAACATCAGCCACAGACAAAATAGAGCAGCAAAACTTATTTGCAAAGCCAATTTCATCCGAGGTGAAATACCTTTGTTCGACTTACGTCGCAGAATTTGCCAGTCATCAATCCAGCCAATGAAACCGTAAGCTAAAGTTAAAGCGGATACGGCAACAACATCTGAGTTAAACTTCGACCAAAGTAAAGCGACTGCTACCCCCGCCGGTATAAAAAAGATGCCTCCCATTGTCGGCGTTCCCGCCTTTTTTAAATGAGCTTGGGGGCCGTCTTCGCGAATTATTTGTCCAGCTTTTAGTTGCTGGAGTACGGGAACAACTGCATAGCCCAACCCCGACGCAACTAAAGCACAAACAACTAGCGGCATAAATAGCGATGCAGGTAAATTCAAAAATCTATCCGCTGCTACATCTAAACCTATCGCTAAAATGCCGAGCCCCAAACCCAGCAGCAGGAATAAATTCTTGCCTGTAAGTTTGAAAGGCAGACTAAAAGGGATTTTCTCATCCAAAAAGTTATCCATAACACTCCTCACCACACACTATTTGAGAATAAGCAATTGACAATGGGGAATAGGGTGCGATACAGGAGATTGAGAAATCTCTGAGTTTTTCTTCCCTGTTTCCGGTTGATTTCTTCACCCTTCTACCCGTTATTCTTCGCCTACACTCACATCCTCTTCTACTTCCTCTTCTAAATCATCGTAAGGACTGTCGTCAACTGCCATAAGTTCAGAAATTTCTTCTTCGTGCAGATAGTCGGGTTCTTGGACATCCCTTGCTAACAGGCGATTGTTAGATTCCAACCAGTCTAAAAGAGAAGATTGCTGTTTTAATGGAATTACATCCGCAGGTAAGTGGCGAGGAATTTGACGCAGAGATGGGTTGTACATGATTATCGGTTTTTAAAGACAAAGACGCGATCGAGTGAGGTAACGTTTTGCCGACGAACTACTAATTTGATCAAGCACTTGCAAATCGGGCATTTAGCAAGGCTAAAGCATTATACCACAGGCACTGTTTGGTTCCGGATCGGATAAGATGGGAGACCCAAAAGGCGATCGCCCCCAAGCATGGGCATGAGGATAACACTAAAATCCGCTCTTGCCAATCCTTCTTTAGCCGTAAGCATTGTAATCTAAGACGATCGTCTTTAAGATATCGCGGGACAGGTGGCGATCCTATTGTGCAAGCTTCCCTAACGGCAAGGGGTTGATTCACAACAGTCTCCTGGATTTTCATCAAAGCCTGAGCCCGAATGCCCTCTGGCTTTTTCAGTCAACTCTCAAGCAATAAATCTCAGAATGGATACAACGGCAGCGGTTTTATACAACAAAGAGGGCTACCACACCGGAGGCAAAAAACTTCTGGGGCGTCATTCAGCCGGAGAAGGGTTTCTCAAAAGCTTAGTCCAACACGGAACCGCTGAATCTCTCTACTGTTGCGCCGATAGCGAAACAACCTTTAAGGAGTTTTGTTCGCACATCCAACCTTGGCTGCAAAAACCTCGGAAAGTCCGCTGGATTCCGATGGAACGACCGGATTTGCTATCTCAACCGGGCACAATTTACCGACCCGATCCGGTTCTGTCGCAGATGGTGTGGGCGCGCAGATTTGTCGATCAGCGGGCCTACAGCGTTTGCGGCGTTACTCACACGATCGGTACAAAATACATCATGGAGGCGATCGGCGATTTGATAACCGCACCCATGCAGCCTTGGGACGCCCTGATCTGCACCTCTACAGCCGTGAAAACAGCAGTAGAAGGAGTTATGAGGGAGTGGTCTGAATATTTAGCCCAGCGCAACGGCGGTAAACCGGAAATTTTGGTTAAATTCCCCGTTATTCCCCTAGGAGTCGATTGCAGCGCGTTTCCGCAGGGTGTGGAAGCAGTTAAAAGTCGCCGCCAACTTCGACAAGAACTCGGCATTTCTCCCGAAGATATTGTTGTGTTATTTGTCGGTCGATTGACTTTTTCTGCAAAAGGTCATCCGGTACCCATGTACATCGCCCTAGAACGGGCCTCACAACAGACAAAAGCCAAAATCCACTTAATTCAAGCCGGTTGGATCGAAGATCCGAGAGAAGAACCCGACTTTAAAAATAGCGCGCAAATATTTTGTCCCTCGGTGAATGCTATTTTTTTAGATGGGAGACAGCCCGCAATTAGAAAAAATATTTGGTCGGCGGCCGACATTTTCATTTCGCTGTCCGACAACATTCAAGAATCCTTCGGACTGACACCAATAGAAGCCATGGCGAACGGACTGCCGGCCATAGTCTCCGATTGGAACGGATACAAAGAATCTGTACGCCACGAAATAGACGGCTTCCGGATTCCCACACTCATCCCGCCCCCGGAATCTTGTTTAGATTTAGCCCTAAATTATCTTGACGGCAGCTTAAATTGGCCGACTTACATGGGTCACACTTCCCTCGCCACAGCAGTTGACATTGATGCTTGCACCCTGGCGTTGTGCCAATTAATTGAAAACCCCGAATTGAGAAAGCGGATGGGGGAAAATGCCAGACAAAGGGCGAGGGAAATTTATGATTGGAAAGTAGTAATTGCTGCTTACGAACAATTGTGGCGGGAATTAGCAGAGATTCGCCTTGCGGCACCGGAGTCAGCACCTTTAAAACCCGGGAAGCCGCCTTATCCCCTAGGCGACGATCCGTTTCGGGTATTAGGTAATTATGCGACTAGAAGTTTAAGCAATGAGATGATGCTGAGTCTGGGTGCGATCGCCACACCAGAACTTCTGAGAGAGTTGCAAACAATTTGGTTTACCAGCTTCGGTCAAGACAGAAGAATCTCTGTTAACATTCAGATGGAGATATTGGATACGATCGAGCAAAAGGGTGCTGTCAGCGTTGGAGAAGTTCTCAGGCGTTATACCAATAACGACCAAGAATTAGCAGCCCTGTATCGGACTCTGCTCTATCTGGTGAAATTTGGTATCTTAGTTATTAGTTGTTAATACTCTGCGGACTCGGCGATTAAAATTGCTACTACACAAAATTTCGTCCCTCTCGCTTGAGACTGAAGAAAAAAGCGGTCTGACTTTTGCCTGACGTTCGATAATTAATCCGTGTATTCGTGTCAAAATCAGTGTTCTTCCTTCTTAAAAAATTATGCTTAGAAAATCTGCACTATTAGAGATAATTGCTGGTAAGAATCGCGGTTTGCTGGCGAGTCCCAGCGACCAACAAGCGATTTTAAGTGCGATCGCCCAATTGGAAGATTACAACCCCACATCACGGCCTGTCGAAGCTGCAGAGCTTTTAAATGGTGATTGGCGGTTATTGTACACCACCAGTCGCGAACTGCTGAATCTTGACAGTTTTCCATTGGTCAAATTAGGTCAAATTTATCAATCTATCCGCGTCAAAGAATCTAAAGTTTACAACATTGGCGAACTTTACGGCTTGCCTTATTTGGAAGGAATTGTCAGTGTAGCGGCGAGATTTGAGGCCACTTCCGAACGCCGAGTGCAGATCAAGTTTGAGCGGTCGATTTTCGGTTTAAGCAGGTTGATTGGCTATGAATCTCCGGTTAAGTTTATCAATGAGATTGAGTCGGGGAAAAAGTTCGCTGCTGTAGATATCGGGCTGGATACTCGCGAACAGCAGGGATGGCTGGATATCACTTATTTGGATAAGGATTTGCGGATTGGACGGGGGAATAAAGACAGCGTATTTGTATTGACAAAAGAGTGATTTTGTGATGTGCGATCAAGTGCGATCGCCACTTAACTCATTCTCAATTTATCTTTCTTTCATCCGCGTTTATTCGCGTTCATCTGCGGCTAAAAATCAAAAATCTATCACTTTTACAAACAATTCAACACTTGCTAAAACCCTCAAATCCATAGCCGATAAAAGCTCCAGATAGGATAACCGTTAAAACTTAGCGTTAAGGATTGACAATTGAGAAGTGTTGTGATAAATGCTTGAATTTTAATGGAAAAGGCATTAGTACATTCCCGCCAAGAAACTTACTAACGCCTTTTGTGTACTGCTATCGATCGCACTTGGGGAAGCAAAGGGCGATTCCCTACGGGATAGCTACGCTTCACGCACTTTTGGATTTGGGATGGGAGAGGTAGGCGATCGCAATTCACTAAAACAAACTTTTCTACCCATTAGTTCCTGTATCACCAAGATAGATTTGGTTAGAACCCTTGGGAATGTAAATCCAGCGAAGGTCTTGCAGACGATTTGTCAGATTGGATATTGTTACGCCAAACTCCCCAGCCATTGGATAAAGATGATTCCAATTTGTTAAATTACGACCCTTTCGACTCTGTTCCAATACATCCCTAGGCATTAACAGACAACTAGCGAAGTACTGGGCTTGCCATTCAATCCCTTGTTGACTGCTAAGACTGCGACATAAAAAGGGTTCGACAGCAATCTCAATATTTAGATCGGCTCGTTCAATAAAATTACCGACAGCATGTCGATCGATGTGAAGCATCCAATGACCAACTTCATGGGCTAATGTAGATTGTCCAAAGCCTCCGCGCAATTGTGAAATAGCGTCGTTAATTACAATTTTACGCTCTAAAGGCAAAATCATAGCTGCTATCGACCCTTGAGCGTCTGGAGGTATGGCGAACCACTCAACATCTAGGTCTAGAGATTCTGCCACAATAGTAGGATCAATAGGAGGCCATTTAACAGGGCGCTTACGCTTTGTCTGCACATCTCTTAAAACATCTTGAGCTTGACGCTCAATATCTAGTTTATGGAGGTATCGATAAGGCTTGATTACTTCCAACTCTTTCTCTCCTCACTTTCTAATTTTGTGTTTTCGTGCAGTAATTTTTGTGCAAATTCTGGCTCATCCCGCATCCGGCGCAGCAACGCAGGCATTTCCCTATACTTTTTGACCAGATCCTCAAAAACTTTCGCATCATCTGGTGTAATCCTACCTGCTAGGCGTTTGAGGTCATTTGTACGATCGGTCAAATCCAAATGACGCCCTAACGCCTCAATGACATCCTCGCTGGGAGGATACCCAGCGTGGTCGTTTTCCAGTTTGGATAGGTAGGTATAATCCACACCGATCAACTTTGCCAGTTCGCGCTGGCTATATTCCTTGTCTTTACGGGCTTGACGAATCAGCTTGCCAAACGTCTCGCTCACGGCTGTAGTCCCTTATCATGGAAAAATTGTAATCTATCTTGACTTTATCTTCAACAGGGTCTAAAGTATGTGTGTTGGCTAAATTGGTCAACATGGGCAATATAAACACTATAATAGATCGAGACAGACCTTTTTGGAGTCACAGCATGAAAAAACAACCCTTCAATCCCGACCAACTGTGCTTCTCAATCGGCAGACCCCTGCCAGTTTTGCTTGAGGAAGTTCAACGGACAAGTCGGAATCCAAATCTGAGGAAAGCCGCCAAACAAATGCTGGAAGGCTTGCGTACCTTTGAATTGGCGAACCAAACTGAGGTTTCCAAATCCGTCAAAGCAAAAACCGCCATCCACGAAATTTTAACCAAATGAACCAATAACAGCCCTCTAAAATAGAGGGCTAAACTCATGGACAAAATATGGGCATTTGCCAGCTATAATCTTTGGTCACAGTTTGCTCCACCAGTAGGGCAAGAATACTTCCACTGCGATATGAAGCGAGGTTTTGCTAGGGCACGACAGCGAGAACCTGGAGTTGCAGCAGTTAAAGATTTAGACAACACACCTCAACGAATTGGAATACTTGCACAGCAAGGAGTTTATGAATTTCATCAAAACCCTAAACTATTCTCCCGCAAAGATGCTGTAGAGCAAGTTGCAGAAATTCTGCAATTAAGCCAAGAGTTAACTCCTGTTCACGAACGAGTCATTCTCATCCTGAGCAATTACCACCAGCACCCGATTCTTTTAGGCAAGAACATCATTAAACTGAACCGAGGTGATGAGGGATTTCCCCCACCAATTATTATGAAGCAGGGGAATTATCTGTTTAATTTATTTGCGGCGATTGACTGCATTTTTGCCGAACCCGATGGAACCATACATATTTTAGATTTCAAAACAGGTAAATCTGAATTCGATCGGCGACAGGCATACCTTTACTTGCTAGCAGCCAGTTATCTTTATCCATCTCAGCCAGCTATCGCCTCATTTTATAATTTGGAAACTGGCAAGCAGTCTGACCCACTCAGGGCAACGGTTGATACACTACAAGCTTTCAAAATAGAGATGTCGCTAATTGCTCAACGACATCAAAAAGATTTGAAGCGTTACCGCGACTACCCGGCTGAGTTCGAAATAATTTTTCCACCTAATCCTGGTTCAAACTGTTCTTACTGTCCCTTTAACTCAATTTGTGAATTTTCTTCTGTAATATTAGAGGTTGCCGCATGACTGCTCATATTCATATTCCTCCACAAGTCTCTCCTTCTGCGACATATTTTTTGAGCGAGATTTTCCCGCTCATGATTTCACAGGGCAATTTAATCAGCTTTCGACTGACTCCAGAAGTAGATCGCAAAATTGGCAACCGATTTAGCTGGCGTTTTTGCCAAAAGTTTACTAATCAAGAATTTCCTCATCAGCTAGTTGCGATCTGGGAAGACAAATATTTTTGGGTTTTAGGTCAACCTAATCAACCCATGCCTAGCAAAGAAAAGTGGCGAGAGGCACTGGTAGAAATAGAAGAGGAGTTGAGAGAAGATATTGGCGATTGCTCCTACTCTATCCAATGGGTACGCGAACCGCAGGTAACAGCTCCTATCCTTGCTCAATTAGCTGTTAGAATCTTGAAAAGAAGTTCAGAGTTCTCATCGGCTGATACTGTTTTGTCTGAAAATCATGTTGAAGTCAAGCGTGAAGCTAATTTTTGGGCAGAAACTATTGAATTGCAAGATGGTGAATATCCGGCTTTAGTTTTAACACCTCACAGCTACTTCGTTTACCAAACTACATTGGATGAATTTTACGAAAATCATCCATATAGGAACAAACCGAAAGAACTTTTAATAGGTTTGAAAGTTAGAGATATTGAAAAGAATAGTTTTGCTACAATTACTGCTATTGTAGGCCCGATTGGAGAAGGAGAACGCAGACAAGACCTCATCGCTCAAGCAACAGGTGCACAGAGCAAACTAAAACTTCAAGAAGCACCAGACGATCAAGTTGTTGTTGCAGTCCAGTTTGGCAAAAATCCAACTGAGTATCACTATGCAATGTCTGCTTTGCGTCCCTGTGTCACAGAGGAAACTGCCGCTCGCTTTGATGTAAAATATGGAGACTTACTCAAAGAAACTAAAATTCCCTATCAAGAGCGACAAAAATGCTTAACTTCCTACAAGCAAAAAGCAGAAAATGTTTTAAATACCTATGGACTATATTTAGGAGCTAAGTGTATCAACAGCCGCGATAACCAGTCCTTATTCCTACCAATTCAGTTCAAGCTTGAAGAAACACTTTTGGAGTTTGGTAATAAATTCATTGGTAAGAGAGGTGAAGTTTTAAAAGGACTCTCTCAAGGTGGTGTTTATCGCCGTCATGATGAGTATAGTGATATATCAAGAGCGATTCGGATTTCAGTTTTAAAAGTTGGGAATTTTAAAGTCAGCTCGTCTTTTTTAGAAGAAGTTCAGAAACGTCTCAAACAGTATAAATTTGAAAGCCTCAGTTTGATTGACAAGAATACCAAAAAGATTGATGAGAGTAGAGTTAAGATAGTTTCGATAGACGGCTTGAGTAAGACTGAGGCTAAAGTTAGATTGGAACAAGCTATAGATGAACTAATGGTGATTCCCACTGATATTGTTTTGACTTTTTTACCTCAGACGGATCGCAATACCGACAATAGCGAAGACGGCAGTTTTTATGCTTTTATTTCTTCGCAGTTGCTCCGACACGGAAAAGCAAGCCAAGTGATTTATGAAGACACAGTACAAGATACTAAAAATCACGGAAATATTCTCAATCAAGTCATTCCAGGGATTTTAGCAAAGCTGGGAAACTTGCCATTTATTCTAGCTGAACCTTTAAAGATTGCTGATTATTTCATCGGTTTGGATATTTCCAGAACTCCCAAGAAGAAGGGAAGCGGAAGCTTGAATGTTTGTGCAAGTGTACGTCTTTACGATCGACAAGGAAAATTTATTCGCTATAGGCTAGAAGATGCTTTGACACAGGGTGAGGAAATCGATAAACGAACACTAGAGAGGTTTCTTCCGGCTGCTGACCTAACTAGAAAAACTGTACTAATTTACCGGGATGGACATTTTTGTGGTAACGAAGTCAAGTATTTACGGGAACGAGCAAAAGCAATTAGCTCTAATTTTATATTGGTGGAATGTATCAAGTCTCAAGTTCCCCGACTTTACAACTTTGCTCAGTCAGCTTTAAAAGCACCCACAAAAGGTCTAGCACTTCGACTATCTGCATATGAAGTGATTTTGGTGACCACAGAAGTGAAGAATGAGAAGATGGGTCTGCCTTATCCCTTACGTTTGAAGGTTATTCCTGATGAAGGACAGGAAGTATCAATTGAAAGTTTAGTAGAAACAACACTTAAACTTACTTTATTGCATCATGGAGCGCTTAAAGAGCCACGTTTACCCGTTCCGTTATATGGTTCTGACCGCATCGCTTATCGGCGGTTACAAGGTATTTCTCCAGGTGCATTGGATGGGGATAAACAATTTTGGCTGTAAGCCAGATCGCCCTTCGACCCACCACTATAACAAAACCCTACCAAAAACCAACAACATCACACGCAAAAAATGCTCCGACTCTCCCAAACCCAACTCAAAATCCTCGAAGAATGCCCCCGCAAATTCCAACACAGCTACCTCGAACTACTCGCCACCACCGCCTCCCCAGAACAAAAAGAAAAACTCACATGGGGAAGCCACTTTCACCTATTAATGCAGCAGCGAGAACTCGGACTTCCCATTGAATTTATCATCCAACAAGACCCCGAATTGGGACGCTGCGTGGCAGCATTTATCAACACCGCACCCGAACTTTTCGCCAATTCAGAAAATAGCGATCGAATTTTCCGCCAAGCCGAACACCCCCGCACCCTAATTTTCCAAGACTACCTATTCACCGTTATCTATGACTTGCTAATAGCAGAACCAAACGCAGCCCAAATTCTCGACTGGAAAACCTATCCCCGCCCTCAAAAATCAAAATGGATAGCCGAAAGTTGGCAAACTCGCCTTTATTTATACGTCTTAGTAGAAACCAGCGACTATTCCCCCGAACAAGTTTCCATGACATACTGGTTCGTACAACTGCAAGGAGAAGAACCGCCGCAAAAACTCACATTTTCTTACAACCAAACAGAACACGATCGCACAAAACAAGATTTAACCGACCTATTGCAGCAGCTAACCGACTGGCGACAGCGCTATACCGAAGGCGGCGAATTCTTACCCCAAGTAGAAATTAGTTCCAATCTTTGCGATTCCTGTCAATTTGCCACTCGCTGCAACCGCACAACAGACACCCAAGCTTCCTCACCAAATCTTCCGGCAGAAACTCCCACGGATTGGCTACCAAATCTTGCTATAATCGACGAAATATTTATTTAATATATCAACAAACCCCCCAAATTTTACTCGTTACTAGGCTCTGCCTGGTAACGCAGATAGGGAGGCTCTGCCTCCAATTTTCGCGATCGTAAGCGAGGCAGAGCCTCTGGAAATGGGTTCCCAGGCAGAGCCGGGGAACGAGTGACGGGCTTAAGTTTTATTTAACATACAAAAAAGCCCTCGGATTCATCTGTGGTAAAAATCTAAAATCTAAAATCGAATGACAGAAACCGCTCACAACTGGCAAAATCAACCCTTACCCCAACCCCCAGCTTGGCTGATAGAAGCTGTCAGGAACCACGCACCAGAACTCCCCGGAAACTATGCCGCCGCACTTCTGTGGTATAGAGGAATTCAAAACCCAGAACAAATACCCGGTTTCTTAAATCCCAAACTTTACCAGCCAGCAAGCCCCTTTGAATTCGGACTAGAAATGACCTGGGCGATAGAAAGAATCCAGCAAGCACGAAACAGCGGCGAAAAAGTAGCAATTTGGGGAGATTTCGACGCCGACGGCATTACCTCAACTTCCGTACTTTGGGACGGACTGGGAGAATTTTTTGCTCAAAACGACCAACTAATTTATTACATTCCCAACCGCTTAACCGAATCTCATGGACTCAATATCGCGGGAATAGATGCCTTAGCAAAATCTGGAATTAGCTTAATTATTACCTGTGATACTGGCAGTACAAACATCGCCGAAATCGAATACGCTACCAGCTTAAATATCGATACAATTATCACCGACCATCATACATTACCTGACCATCGCCCGCCAGCTACAGCCATTATCAATCCCCGCTACTTTCCCCCAAACCACCAACTATTTAACCTCTCAGGAGTTGGAGTAGCCTACAAATTAGTTGAAGCATTATATCACACATTACCGGATATTCCGCAGCGCCCGCTCACAGATTTATTAGAATTAGTAGCGATCGGCTTAATTGCCGATTTAGTCCAACTTACAGGAGACAGTCGCTACCTAGCACAAGTCGGCATCCAGCAACTGCAAAAACAAATCGCAAATCCCACCCGCCCAGGAGTTGCAAAATTGCTCGAACTGTGCAAAAGATCGGGCGATCGCCCAACCGACATTTCCTTCGGCCTCGGCCCCCGAATCAACGCCGTCAGCCGCATTCAAGGTGACGCCAGCTTCTGCGTAGAACTCCTCACCAGCCGCGACAAAAAACGCTGCGAAGAACTAGCAAATTTAACCGAAATTGCCAACTCCCGGCGCAAATCTTTACAAAAAGATGTTACCAAAGATGCCGCCAACAAACTAGCCAAACTCGACCTCTCAACTACTAGCGTCATCGTCCTCAGCGACCCGCAATGGCCCGTAGGAGTATTAGGATTAGTAGCGGGACAAATCGCCCAAGAATACGGCCGCCCCGTGATTTTATTCAGCACAGAAGGAAGCGAAAAAATTAATGAAAATTCCCCAGAAATGCAATTTACCTCCTTATTAGATTCAGAATCACCAACACTTTCCCCATCCAACATTGCCAGGGGTTCCGCCCGTTCCGCCAATCAAATCGACCTTTACCAATTAGTCAAAGATCAAGCGCATTTATTGCACAGATTTGGCGGTCATCCCTTCGCCGCCGGATTGAGTCTCCCAGTTGAAAATATCCCCCTATTTACAGATGCGGTAAATCAGCAACTGCGACAACAATACAGCACCGATAGTTTAACAGCAGCCCCCGTTCAAGCCGACTTAAAAATTACTGTCTCCGAATTAGGCAAAGACTTATTTCAAGAACTAAAATTGCTCGAACCCTGCGGTATGGGCAACCCCGCACCCAAATTGCTGATTGAAAACTGCTGGTTTGAAAATCTCTGGAATCAAAAAATTAAGGATTTGAAAGGGCAAAAAGTAGAATATCTTAAAACAGAATTTACAATTAGGGATGAATCTACCGATATGGGATTTCCCGGCATTTGGTGGGGACACAATCAAAACGAAGTTCCCCAAGGCCGGTGCGATGTAACCGTTGAACTCGATTTTAATACTTACAAATCGCGCTATGAAGTGCGCCTCGTGTCAGTGCAAGAACGCACGGAAGACAACCAAATAAATTCCCAGATTCAAATAGATTGGATTGTAGACTGGCGCAATAGAAATGACGATGAAGAGTTATTAGGCGCTAGCACAAACTTAGAATCTCAAATGCCGATCGACAATCTAGTTTACAATTCCGAAAAGGTCGATCGCGAAAACTCGATCGTCCTCAAAGAATGCCCCGCAAGCTGGGACGAACTGCGGATCTGGTTTCGGCAAGCACAGTACACTCAGAAAAAACTCGCGATCGCCTATACATTACCCCCACTCGTACCCCCACAGCAAATCTGCCAACAGCTAATCGGCATCGCCAAATACCTCAGCCGCACCAACAAACCCGTCACCCGACAACAACTCCGCCAAAAACTCGGCATCAGCGACACATCCCTGCAACTCGGGTTCAAAACCTTAACATATCTCGGTTTCCAAATCCATTACCGCGATCGAGCTTTCCACATCGCCAGACAACCCGAAACCGCACAGCAGCAAGACGCGCCAGAGGAAATCACCAAACCCTTATTAGATAGCCAATCCATTCAATTCTCAGTGCCAAATTCCCCGATTGCCGCGCGTTTTGCAGCGCAATTCCTAGCAGCAGTCTCCGAAGAACAATTCCGGCGGAAATATTTCTGTGAAGTACCCCTCTCCACCATTGTGTCGATCGCGCGAGAAACAGTTTTCCAAGAAGATTCTCCAGCAATTCCCTTCTAACTGAGATATTGCACCATTGTTAAGAACGGACTCTCCGGCCCGTTCCACTCATGAGATAACTTTGCTTATGGGTTAGACACGCTGTTACCACTGGTGGGGCTGGCTTTTGGGCCCCTGAAGCGAGAGAAATTTTTGTGGGTCTGGCTTAAGAGGTCTATTCCTGACACGGCGGCAACATCTCAGTTCTAAGAAATATCTTAGTTCTGAATTCATCCCGATAAAATAAGGCATAGGGCAATGCGAGTTATCCGTTGCGAGTCAGGCCCAAAACTCATAACTTCTAACTCACAGCCCAATACCCAACACTCCCCACCGCCAAACTCGATCGCCCATCTCCAATTTAAAACCCCTATGCTTCTCTGTCCCCGCTGCCAATTTGAAAATCCCAATCCAAACAAGTTTTGTCAACAATGCGGAAATTCCCTAATTTACAAACCTTGCCACGAATGCGGTGCCCAAGTCGCTTTTAGCGCCAAAGAATGTCAGAATTGCGGCGTCGCAACAGGTCAAGTATGGCGGGCCATTATCTGCGGTCGATCGAATTTTCCAGCAGTCGAACCAGACGAGTCAACCCTACCCCCAGCCGAGTTTCCGCAAAAACCAGACATCGTTCCACAAACTACATCGCCCCAAAACTCTGCTGAACCAATCACAGACAGCATTCAAACAGAAATCACCACCCCAACCGAACCCCAAACAGCCGTAGAACCAACTTCTCCACTGACCGAAGTCGCCGAATTCAGCAGCGCCGAAATAGACGCTGTGGTAGCCGTGGGGGCGATCGCACCAGCATCCTTTCAAACAACAGAAAAAAGCTCTACTACAGCACCAGAGCGCGAAATCACCCCATCTGAGCAGAATTTTACAACCGCACCACAGCCTAAACAAATCCAGGAAGCAACCGAGAACCCCCACAGCCCAAACATAGCTGACACCTCCCCTCCATCTCCAGAAGTCCCAATCCCCAATTCACAATATTTAATCCCTTCCCAGCCAGCCGGAGCTTATTTAGACACTCAGCAGCGCTACCAACTCCTAGAAACCGTGCCGCCGAGAAAACGCTCAGACACAGTAGCAGTAACAGTATTGGACTGTCAGCCGCTGGAAATGTCACCCCTCAAAGCCATGCTAGCAGCCAACTCTGCCAGCGTCGCCAGACGAACATCCCCCTATACCGCAGGAATCACAGGCGGAGAAAATTCAACCAATTCCGCCTTAGCAGAGCTTTGCCAAGGCATAGCTGAACCTTATCTGGCACTGCGGTGGCAATTCTCTCAAAACCTGCCAGTCATTCACGATAGCTGGTCAGACAACGAACAGGCAGTCCTGCTGCTAGAAGACTGCTCCCAATGGCCACTGCTGGTAGAACGCTGGAGTCAACCCGAAACTTCCACCCAGCAAATTTTATACTGGCTGCACGAAATGACAGAACTCTGGGCTGCCCTAGAACCGTGGCGCTGTCGGCAAAGCTTGTTGGAACTGACAAATTTGCGAGTCAACCCCGACTCTTCGTTTTCCTTGGCTTCTTTGCGACTGCAATACCTCTATCCCGAACCCGCCGGCTCCAACCTGCAACTGGTAGATTTGGGGCAACTGTGGCAGGTGATATTTAGCCAGTCCGATCATCGCACTCAGTTTGGCGCCTTGCTAGAACTGCTGCAACAAATGTACAGAGGCGAGATTAACACAATCGAAGAATTGCGATCGCGCCTAGAAACTGTTCCCCTCGAACTCCAACCCGCACCTTCACCAAGCTCAACCCCGACACGCAGGCATTACCGTAGCCCCGACGAGTCGCCCCCCGACGTTGGCGAAGTATTAACCCAGCCCATGCCACTCCAGATTTACAGCTTAGAAGACGCAGGCCTCACCGATGTTGGCCGCACCCGCGACCACAACGAAGACTTCTTCAGCATCTGGACTCAGCTAAACAAACTCGAAAGTTCCTTCGGTCGCATTTTTCAAACCAAAGGGCTTTACATTCTCTGCGACGGCATGGGCGGACACGACAGCGGAGAAGTAGCCAGTCAACTAGCCGCTGAAACTCTCAGAGAATTCTTTCAAACCCGTTGGGAAAATCAACTACCTCCAGCAGACACCATCCGCGAAGGAGTCCTGCTAGCCAACAAAGCCATCTTTGAAATCAATCAAAAGGACGGACGCTCCGGCAGCGCCCGCATGGGTACAACTCTAGTCGCAGTCTTAGTTCAAGACACCCAATTCGCCGTTGCCCACGTCGGCGACAGCCGCCTCTACCGACTGAGAAAGGGACAAACCCTAGAAAAAATCACCTCCGACCACGAAGTAGGTCAGCGCGAAATTAAGCGCGGGGTTGACCCGGAAACTGCTTATGCCCGTCCCGACGCCTATCAACTAACTCAAGCCATCGGCCCGCGAGACAGTAATTTTCTCAAGCCCGACGTGCAGTTTTTAGACTTGTGCGAAGATACCTTATTAATTTTGGCTTCTGACGGCCTGACAGATAATGATTTGTTGGAAACTCACTGGCAGAACACTCTCGAACCCCTTTTCAATCCCCAAGCTGACCTCGACCAGGGAGTTGCCCAATTGATTGAACTGGGCAACAAACGCAACGGTCACGACAATATCACGGCAATTATCATTCGGGCCCAGGTAGGCGCATTTCGATTTTAGAATTTGGATGCTGCCAACTTTTTCAAAGGTGGCGCTTTCCCCCGCGACCGCGTGGGTTAAACCTGCAATTGTTGCAAAGAAAGGAAACAGCTTCTGCCGTTTCCGGGCAAGGCTTTACTGCTCGCTCTGCTATTAGGTATCCGGTGTTGAAACAGCTTCAGTTTGATCGCTCAAAAACTGATTGCAGCCCCAATACGATTGCACAAAAGCTGTTGAGGGCAAACCATTTATCAGTAGCTTGAATTTTGAGAGTTTGTTCTGGGAATCGGCGGAAAAAACTGGCTTGATAGTAAGTGGATTCATCATAGCTGAAAGAGCTTTCACTTATACCATTTTCCTAAAGTAGTGCTACAATTAGTAAAGGTCATTTTTGTAAGTTAGTACCCAAACAGAAGGAGGAAAAATGTCAGGAGTTGTCAAAATTGAGATCCGGGAAACAGAAGAAGAACTAAAAGCTCTTTTGAGGAGAGAAAAAGAGGCTCACCGCCACGAAAAACTGCAAGTTCTGTATTGGCTCAAAACCCAAACGGTAGACAGCGTATTGTCTGCTGCTGTGCGGTTAGGAAAACATCGTACTACAATACAAAGATGGTTGTCTAGTTATCGCTTGGGGGGAATAGAAGAATTGTTATTGCTGAAACCTCGTTCGGGAAGACCAAGAATAATGAATCCTGAAACTGTAGAGAGATTATCAAAGGAATTACAAGAATCTGAAGGATTCAGTAGCTACAAAGAAGTACACCAATGGCTGACAAGTTGCTGTGAAGTAAAAGTGGCATATCGCACAGTACACCAGTGGGCAAGATATCGGCTCAAAGGAAAATTAAAAGTCCCGCGTCCGGTGAGTGAAAAACAGAAAACCGGGGTAGTAGAAGAATTTAAAAAAAACTCTCATCTCTAATTAAAGGCAGTCTGAGTCAGAGTGAGAGTTTTTTAAAGCAGTGGGAAAAAGTGCGATATTGGAGTGAAGATGAAAGTCGGATGGGGCTGCATACAATACAGAGAAGGAAGCTCACAGGTCGCGGCATAAAACCGCACGGAAAAGTGCAATGGGATTTTATTTATTTGTGGCTGTACGGGGCAGTAGAACCACTAACAGGAGAAAGCTTTTTTTACGAGTTTACGCATTTAGATACAGTGTGCTTCGAGAAATTCTTAGAGCTATTTGCCAGTAAGTATCCTCTTGATTTACATATAATTCAAGTAGATAATGGAGGTTTTCATAACTCTTTAAATCTAAGCATACCAGAAAATGTAATTTTACTGTTTCAGCCCGCCTACAGTCCTGAAGTAAATCCAATAGAAAGACTGTGGGGGTATGTAAAAGAACAATTAAAATGGTTAAGATTTGAACACATAGAGGAGTTGAGAGCAGCGCTACAAAAAGAGTTAAACAAGTTGGCGAATGAAGTCATTGCTTCTTTGACGGGATGGCAATTCATTTTAGAGGCTCTATCTGTAGCAGAAATTTAGGAAATTGGTATTACAGAAAGAGTTAGTCTCATGAAAAAAAATTAAACTAAAATGAAGTGAGGCAGCAGGCGGGCTGATGCGAAATCAGTTTTATACCCGATCCCTCTCGGGGCAATTTGGGCCTAGGCAGGAAGTGCCCGCCCTACATATAGATGTGGGGGGTAAATCAAAACCTGCTGCTACAGCAAATTTAGGTAAAAGTTTAGCGATTGTTTACCTACTTTTTGTAATTTCAAGTGTTAAATCGATCGACTGTGTTTTAAGGAGCGATCAGCCCCTCACAAATTTGATGAATAATTGTTCCCAAAAAACTATTTATAACTTAATTGTTTATGAAATCTTTAATCATAATCAGGATATTATAAAGTTTTCCTGAAACGAACGTGTGAAGCTCATAAGTAATTTTTAATTTCTAATTTTTCAAAGCGCTACGCCCCATATCTGTAAATTCCTGCCAACTCTCACTGCCACATCAGGGAGTTCAACCACATCAATCGAAAATGCTGCTGACTCTTTTAGATCCAGAAACACAGACCCCCCTACAACAGTGGAGTTTCGAGAGCGAATCCATTATTCGCATCGGCCGCTCTCCAGACAATCACGTTGTGATCCCCAATGCTCTAGTGTCACGGCAGCATCTGGAATTGCAAAGAGTTAATAGCGGGAGATCCAGCCAGTGGTACTTAGTCAATTCCGGGACAAATGGCACTTTGGTGAACGGTATTCTCATGTCTCAGGGTTGGATATCCGACGGTGCCCTGATCCAGTTGGCGCGGGGCGGCCCAATTCTGCATTTCCAAGTGGTTACTATTGAAGTCGGTGGCAAGATTGAGGCGAACCCCACCGTCAATCTCGTGGCACCGAGGTGTACCCACGCGGGAAACCCGCCGGGGAATTTATTCTGCATCCACTGCGGCGAACCGATTAAAGTCGATCGCACTGTCCGACACTACCAAGTGCTGAGAACTTTGGGCCAAGGGGGTATGGGGACAACGACTTTAGCCTGGGATCGAGATAAAGCGAAAGCTCAACAACCCGGAAGTTCCCCCGCAGCTTCTCTGGTAGTCCTCAAGGAAATGAATGCTGATATGGCTCAAATAGTCAAAGCTCAAGAACTGTTTGAACGTGAAGCTAAAACTCTCAAGGCCCTCCACCATCCGGGAATTCCTCAGTTTTTTGACTTTTTTGTAGAAGGGGGCAAAAAATACTTGGTGATGGAAATGCTCCACGGCGAGGATTTAGAAAAACGCATCTACAACCGCGGGCCTGTTGCTCCCCAACAAGCAATAGAGTGGATGATCCAAACCTGTGAAGTTTTGGACTACATTCACTCTCAAAAACCCCCGATCGTCCACCGGGATATTAAACCTGCTAATTTGCTGGTGCGCCACCGCGACAATTGCATTACAGTGCTGGATTTTGGTGCTGTTAAAGAAATCGGCACTCCTCCAGGGACTCGGATCGGCGTTGAAGGCTACACCGCACCAGAACAAGACCGGGGACAACCTCTCCCTCAGTCGGATTTATATGCTATTGGGCCTACTTTGATTTTTTTGCTGACGGCCCAAAGCCCTCAAAACTTTTACGGGAAAATAGCTGGAGGTTACGGGTTTAAGCTCGAAAATATTCCGACGATCGCCCCCAAACTGCGGGAGACAATTTTACGAACCACGGCAGCTAAGCCTGGGGATCGCTTTCAAACTGCTCAACAATTAGCTCGAGCTTTAGCAGCTTCGGTTTAATAGAAGTCAAAAGTCATTAGGAAGAGGGCAAAGGGAAGAGGGAAGAGGGAAGAAGCTAGCAACGGAAATTTATGAAAGAAAATTTACCCGATCGCCTCGAAATTTCTCTCCGACACCCCAGTCCTCCGTCTTCTCTGTTATTCTTCGTCCCAAGCTTCTACAGCTATCAACTCGCTCACGGGGTCTTGCATAGAAAAATCAAACTCTAGCAATTGCTGTTTCCAGTACGGCCATTCGTCCCCGTAAAGCAGAGCAATTTTCCAAATACTGTCTGTCGGCTTGATAATGTCAGACGTGACGAGAGAATGCACCTGACGCTGGAACTTAACCATCGGCTGTATAACCTGCTGGCTCATAATACCTCTTGAATTGTTTAAATCTTGTGTAATTACCACTTCCCAGCTCTCACTTTTTACCGCAGTTTCGCCAAGAACAGTCTCGCCAAGATACGTGTAGATTTTTGTCGGGAAGCTACATATTCAACTTGTATCTTAACAGAGTTCGTTTTGACAAGGGGCTATAAGCAGGACTGAAGAGTCAAGACCGACTTCAAAGAATTAATCATCTTTAAAATGTCCCGCTATATGCTGTCGATTGACAGTGGAAGGTTGGCCGCCTCGATTGTTTCCACATAGTGGTAGATGCAAGGGCTGCGTTCGGGTTGTTCTTGACAAGGCTGAGTTTGCGTAGGAGAAACTGCAACTACTGCTCTTTCGCTGCTAAAGCGTAATTTCCGCTTTCCTGCGGGTAAACCACACCTGTTTCACCTTCGACGCTGGGTTCGCTGTGAGAGTGGGGTCTGAGCTACATAAACTGATTATAACTCTACTCACCGCAAAAGCGATCAAAAATTGTTGGATACTGTTGATCGCCACCCCTAAATGTCGATCGAACATTCAAAGGCGACTGCTGAGCGGGCGTACCAGCAAGTTCCAAACCCATCATCCGTCCTGATTGAGTCAATCTAAAATCTAAAATCTAAAATCTAAAATCTAAAATTGTATGACTTGGACAAGGCGACACATTCTCACTCTGGCTGATTTTACCTCGGACGAATACGATACGGTGCTGCAAACTGCAGCCAGTTTTCGGGAGGTGCTCGGCCGCCGCACGAAGAAAGTGCCGGCCCTGCAGGGTCAAGTGGTCGCGAATTTATTTTTTGAACCTTCTACCCGGACTCGCAATAGTTTTGAGTTGGCGGCGAAGCGGCTGTCGGCGGATACGCTAAATTTTACGCCGGGAAGTTCTTCTCTAACGAAGGGGGAGACTATTCTGGATACGGCTAAGACTTATCTGGCGATGGGAACGGATTTGATGGTAATCCGGCACGAACAAGCTGGAGTTCCCAGCACGATTGCTTCGGAAATGGATCGCTTGGGTTCGAGAGTCAGCGTTCTCAATGCAGGAGACGGCCAGCACGAACACCCATCGCAAGGTTTGCTAGACTTATTTACTATTTGTGCTCTGTTAGATACCGAACGTCCGCGGCTGGAACTTTTAGCGGGCAAAAAAATTGCTGTGGTGGGGGATATCTTGCATTCGCGGGTTGCTAGGTCTAATATTTGGAGTTTAACGGCTTCTGGGGCAGAGGTTCATTTGGCCGGGCCGCCGACTTTGCTACCGCTGTTGTTTGCTGAGTGTGGCGATGGTAGGGAAGGCAAGTTATTTTTGCATTGGCAGCTTGAACCTGCTTTGGCCGATGCTGATTTTGTGATGACTTTGCGGCTGCAAAAGGAACGGATGAGCGACCATTTGCTGCCGAGTTTACGAGAGTACCATTCTTTGTACGGGATTACGCGCGATCGGCTCAAACTCTGCAAGCCGGATGTGAAGGTGTTGCACCCTGGCCCAGTTAACCGTGGCGTGGAAATTAGTTCAGACTTGATGGACGATGCCCAGTTTAGCCTGATTTCTCAGCAAGTTACCAGCGGCGTGGCGGTGAGGATGGCATTACTTTATCTAATCGGCGGCGGTAAAGTTTAGGCTGTTAGTTGTTAGTCATGAATTTCGGATATTCCATGATTTTCAGGATCGATCGCCTCTTTAAAATAATCGTTACCCGGTTTTGCCGGGTAACGATCAACACTCTTTCTAGAAATGTAAAGTGCTCTAGTTAAGAGTTAGGAAAGCCACGAGGCTTTCACCCAGCCGCCACCTTTGAGTTGGGCCCAGCCGTATCTGTAACGCCCGGTCAATTTCACATTGTCTCCATTGTATAACTTGCCGATGACATGAGAACAGCCATCGGGGCGGTGGCGGATATTCAGTCGGCCGCCGTTGGTTGCAACTTCGGCGTAGCTGTGACGGCTGTGATGAGCGCGATGGCCACAGTGTTTGCGGTAGCAACCTGCTTGGGCTTCGCCACCGACACTCAGAACAGATAGGGCTACTGCCATACCTGCAACGCCTATCCATGCAGAATTAGGAATTTTCAAGCCCAGTTGGTCTAACGACTTGACCTGGAGTTCGGACTCTGGAGATTCATAAGCAACAAAAGAGTGGCTCAATGCTAGTGCTTCCATAGTTTCCTCGTGATTGTTGTTAACCTTTCTTGGTGCAGACTCAGGTCAAAACCTCAATTAACAGCCCAAATTATTAACTTATGTTTCATAAAAGCCACAAAAGGGCGTTAAGGTCTTGCTGTTGCCGAGTATTGGCTAATGTTCCTGAACCCTGCACAGGTATATCATGTCATTGATGTAGCTTTCCGGAACAAAAAAATAAATAAAGTTTACATCGGCTGCTAAAAATTTTGCAGACGCGGATCAGAACTCCCGGCAGAATTAAACTTAACTGTGTCATTCAAAAGGGAACGAAGTTATCGATTGGGGTTGGAAATTGCTTGTACTGAGTTGCGAATGACACTACTTATTTTGGTGCGGATTTATTGAATTGCTACAGCAATATCGGCAGTTAATTCGATCGAACAAGCATCCCGCTCGTCTTCAAGCACAATCTTAATTTGCTTCGGGCCAGTCATAGTGTAGCCGATCGCACTGGTGCAGAAGTTCGGGAAGATGGCATCGGGCCCTGGCCCGTGCTACGAGATTAGCCTCAAGATTAGCCACCCCGTCTCCTTGACAAGGATGCAAGATCAATCGATCGCCACTTGATTTGTGTCAAGATCAATTAACATATCCAGCACCACTTCTTTGGCAATGAACTCTAGCGCTGCACTTTCGATCGGCACAATTCCTCAACGGCATGAATCAGACAGCTTCGCCATTACCTTAGCGCCCTTGTCTGTAGAGGAAATATATGCTTTGGCAGATGACCCCGCGAACGGAGCCGTGGTAATGATGAGCGGTACAGTCCGCAACCAAACTGACGGTCAAGCTGTAGTTTCCCTAGAATATCAAGCCTACGAACCTATGGCTGTGCGAGTATTCCAGCAAATTGCTACTGAAATCCGCCGCCAGTGGGCCGATGTCAATCGGGTCGCTATTCACCACCGCGTCGGACACTTGCAGGTGGGCGAAATCAGCGTACTGGTGGCTGTTGGCTGTCCCCACCGGGGGGAGGCCTTTGCAGCTTGCCAGTACGCCATAGATACGCTCAAACACAATGTACCGATTTGGAAAAAGGAACATTGGGCTGACGGTTCTAGCAGTTGGGTTAGTATAGGAGCGTGCGAGGTTGTCGGGCATTAGTAAGCAGTTAGCAGTCATTGACTGTTTGATGACTCAAGCCGATCGCAGTTTCCGAGCGCGGGAACCAATAGGGATCTGCTAGCGTCAAAAAGTGTGGAATGTTCGATGAGCCAATTCCACCGATGAGCGACTTTATTTCCGTGTCCTGGTCTGCGGTTGTGGCGACCGTTCAAAGAGTGCAATTGCCAGCCGAAAAACTCTCTAATTATGACTTGGTGTTGCGGTGTCAGGAAGGAAATCGACCTGAGACCACGGCCTTTTCAGAACTGTTGAAGCGGTATCAGTCCCACGTAGACAGGGTTCTTTATCACTTGGCCCCTGACTGGCAAGACCGAGCAGACTTGGCTCAGGAAGTGTGGATTCGGGTCTACCGCAATATTAACCGTTTGCAAGAGCCTGTTAAATTTCGGGGCTGGCTCAGCCGCATCGCCACTAATTTGTTTTACGATGAGTTGCGGAAGCGCAAGCGGGTGCGAACTCCGCTGTCGCTCGACGTACCCCGTACTCTGGAAGATGGCGAGGTTGATTGGGAAATTCCGGCAGACAGTCCGGGGCCTGATGAAGATTTGACGACTAGAGAATTTTACGACCAGTTGCGGGTGGCGATCGCAGATTTGCCGGAAGTATTCCGCACAACAATTGTTTTGAGAGAAATAGAAGGTTTAGCCTATGAGGAAATAGCCGAAATGACCGGAGTTTCTCTGGGAACTGTCAAGTCGAGAATTGCTAGAGCTCGCCAAAGATTGCAGTTGGAATTGCAAAAATATCTCGATGGTAATTAGCAAAAGTATTTTCAGAGGCGGGTTAAGAAGATTTGGTGATGTTTGCTGTGACATCAAAACTTCTCTTTTAAAATATAAATAAGCAGTAAATCCTTCAAATAGCGAGTGCGTGATTCCCCAATTAGAGCAAGTCTGAAATTATGAATAGTAACTGTGAATTCGATAAAAATCAGAATCAGCAAGGTGTCGGGGATTCACTCGCTGAAACTCAAGTTAACAACAATTATGCCCAGGGCAATGTAACTACTATGATGCGCGATCGCTTTGAATTGCTAAGTGCCTACCTCGACGGTGAAGTGACGGCGACAGAACGCCGGCAAGTTGAGGAGTGGCTGACAAATGACCCCACTACGAAGCGTTTGTACTCGCGACTGCTGATGATGCAGCAGAG
Organism: Microcoleus sp. Pol17C6; assembly: GCF_036701145.1. Lineage (NCBI taxonomy): Bacteria > Bacillati > Cyanobacteriota > Cyanophyceae > Oscillatoriales > Microcoleaceae > Microcoleus > Microcoleus sp. Pol17C6. The sequence goes on along the minus strand of NZ_JAUBQH010000012.1, from coordinate 13,356 downwards.
TTTTCAGGCACTGCCGGTGCCTGCTTCGGAACAATCTGCCGAGGAGTTGGCGGCGAAGGTTTTGCAGCGGGTGGAACGCAAGCCGAAACAAACTTGGATTTTGGGTGGAGGTGCGATCGCAGCTTTGTTGATTGCGGTGGTGTCTGGTGTCGTTGGCGATCGCCAATTGTTTGCTCCTCAGTTTGCTCGATCGCCCGTTCCTGCTGAATCAGACGGTTTGATTATGGCTTTAAACGAGCCTTTGGTGGAGATGGTTAATCCCAACGATTTGATGCTTGGGGTGAATGCACCGATCATGGATATTCCCAAAGTTGGTGTAGCAACCCCTCAAAAGTCATTGCCAAAGGCGCAGTAGGATTTCTGTTTTGAGCATAACTGAAGTTGCTAAGCTCCCTAAAAAAGGGGGCTTTTGCCATTTTTCCCAGTTTTTCAACGTGGATAGATCCTTTGACACTTCGCCGGCTTTGAATGACGAATTGTGGGGCGATCGCATCTTGATATCGGAGTAGGTAGCGAGTGGAATTAGAGCGGGCGATCGCACTTGTCATCGGTTTTTTGCAGATTTGCGATCGGCAACAGCAATGTCTCCTCAATTTCCTGCCGCACAGCAGGAGATACATTACAACCGCTATTCAGGCACTCTACCAGCAATTTATTAGCATCGTAATACTTTCTCAGCAATGACTTTTGCTCTTGGCTGAAGTGCCAATCGTGACCTATATTGCGATACTTAATCATCAGATTTATTAATTGCTGAGTCCAATCTTGACCTTTAGCATTCCACCACTCCCGCTCGCTTCTCCACCACTCCTGTATTCTGTTTATATATGCTGAATCATATAGTTGGTTTCTGAGTTTTTGCAGAGATTGCTTCAATTCTGGTTCCAGATTTAAATTGAGAGTAAAGGCGAGGATAGAGAGGAGATTGCGACCTGATGCAGCAGCATAAGTATAGGGAATATTAAGGTCAATTGCATAAAACATTGCAACATCAAGAACAATATCAGTCGCCAAGTCAGAGTGGCGTTCAGTAGCCAAGCCAGAGTCACGTTCATTGTCATAATAAGAAGTAAAGTCCAAGAAAAAAAGTTCAAGGGGTGGTTTAAAGGTATGGTCAATGGCATAACCAAGAATACGGATCAAATTTAAGTCAAAATTCAAGTTAGAACCAGGGTTACTAACGCGCTCTACCTCTCGACCCAGATAAAAAGCGCGGATAGCTGATGGTTTATAGGGAGCCTTAATGGAAAAAGATTTATTTCTTACCCACAGGAGGAACTGCTGCAACTGCTCGTCCTCAGCGACCAGTCCATCAACTTGCTGTTTCATTGACAGTAACAAGTCATCAGCTTTTGGCAACATTCCAACTGCTAAGAACAATACTTCTCGCCAACGCTTCTCTGTCAGCTTGCTGACCAGTTTTTCCAAAGCTTGGGGAGCGGAATTTTTAACAATTTGTCTAGCAGTGAAATACTCTTGGAATGTTAGATGAGAAAACGAATAAATCCCTCTTGCCCTCTCCACTAATAATCCATGTTGTGCCTCAATCGCCTTCAGCACAGCCTCACTATGTATCTCGAACTTAACGGGGTCAGTTGTGCTATCGGGCAAGTTAGCTAGATAGTCAGCAATCAATTGCTGAACTGTGTTTTTGTCAAAAAAGTAATCGCCCCGTTCAAAAGTAATAGCGGCTACAAAACCAAGTAAATGTTGCTTGTGGGAAAAATTTAAATTTCGATAAACTTCATCCCGTTGAATACCTCTGGTTTCATCCCATTTTCTGAGCAAAATTTCCAGTCCTTCTTCATACAACTTGGCTCGGTAGGATGGAAAATCTGCTTGTGCTTGGAATACTAAACAAGTCAAGTTAAGTAAAATTGGCGTTACTGCCAGTTCTCGAATTTGCTGATTTTTAGTCATTTTTAGCTTCTCTAAAAATTGAGATGCTAAAGCTTTTCCTGCCTCCAAATTATGGGAAAATGCCACAAACCAATTGCTCGCAAAGGCAGCAATTTGCTTGTTATTAAAATCGGCTACCTCAACACAAGTAAAGGCTTCGTCGTGAAATCTGTATTTAGAAGCGGCAATTCGACAGGTAATAATAAACAGATTGTTGTAATACTTTTGGACAAACTGACGAATCTGTCTGACGACTGCCTCGCTATCTGATTCTGGCACTTCATCTAAGCCGTCCAATAAAATTAAACATCTGCCTTGACTAAGTACAGATTCAGTTTGCGATCGCGCCTCAACTCCGCAACTGGCAAATTCATCGCTGATATATTCTAATAAGTCAAGATTAGCGATTTCAGCAAAGGTTTTTAGAGGTATAAAAATCGGTATTTTGTTTGCTTCAAATTCTGATCGATCGCACTCAATGGCAATGTGTTTTAAAAAGGTAGTTTTACCGGAACCAGGTTTGCCGAGTACCATCAATTTAGAGTGAGATTTCACTGCATCCAATCCAGGGACTCGTTTCTGGCGTACTTTACCCAATCCTAAGCGGTTAAAGTTATCCGCATCTGGGTTGAAGTCTCTCAATAAATCGCGAATTTCTCCCGGCTGCCAACTGGTAATTTCCTCCAAAATGTTGACTTCAACGTAGAGCTTGCTGACATCAACTGGCTGTGCAATATCTAACAGTTGCATTTTGCTGTAAAGCTGTTGGATTTTGCTGTGGCATTTTTGCCGGATCTCTTCCACTACCGAATCAATGTCTAAATTCGATGGCTGCGTATTTTCTGGTGGAGGACGATCGACAATTTCTTCCCAATTCAACTGCAAAACCGTGCAGAAAGCCTTGAAAGCATTGGCTTTAATGGGTTCTTGTCCTCGTAAAAAACGCCTCCAAGTTGGCAGCGACAGACCATCGGCATAAGGGCCTGCCTGTGTCCAAGTTCGATCGGGTTCTAATTTTTGACTAGCTTCTACTAACCATTTGGGGTCTTCTATTGTCGAGCCCCTTTCTCTTCTAGCTTGCTTAATTTTTACTAATCCCTCCTCAGAGGCTTTGAGGGTCGTCATTATATAATTTACTTCTCTAATTGTCAATGTCAATTTTAGATCAGTTTAGCGATCGCAAACTGAGTTTGTCAAGACCCCAGCAACAAAGAGAAAATGATCCTGACAACAACTGCAGGGCATACGGGAAAAGTCAGGCATAAATCAGGCAAAATTAACCCTTCAGAATGCCACTCTCTTGTGTCTCTAAAAATTACTTATTAAATAATGAGAAAGGATAGCAACATGAAAAATAGTATAAATGACATTCCATCCCGTGGAATAGGCATAAAACTTATTAGCAAAATTGCCGATAAGCTAAGCTATAGACGCACTTCTGACGAGCGAAACTGTCTATTAATTGTGAAATGTTTTCATCCAGGTATAATACCACCCCAACCTCCGCCTCAATCTGGTTATTTAAAGCGGGTACTTGACTTGTGGAAAGCCTTTATTTTGGGGTGGCAAAAGCAACCAAATTACCAATCTTGTCAAACTTATAACCAGCCAATTAAAACAATTCACCTTCAACTCAATACTGACCTCAAGAGTGTTGTTCAAGTTTTATGGTGGGTCGAGAAGTTTAGAGTATCTACCCATTCCCGAAGCAGTTTTGCAGCAGTGCAAACTTGCTACGATAGAAGGGTTTACAAATGCTGTTCGTCACGCTCATAAAAATCTGCCATTTGAAACTCCGATCAACCTTGAAATAACCGTATTTAGCGAACGCCTAGAAGTCAAAATTTGGGATATGGGAGAGCCTTTTGACCTCCAAGCTAAGTTAATTGAAGAATTACCAGTTATTTGGAGCGAGCTGGGATTTATGCTTGACTAAAGCTGTACTGTAATTGCCAAGTTTCAACTGACAAGAAAAATATTTTTTTTGTGATGACTACTGATACTGCTCCCAAGATTCTAGTTGTGGATGATGACCCATCCATCCGCACTCTAGTTCATCGTTTTTTAACTCAGAAATATCAAGTAGATTCGGCAGCAGATGGCGAGACCGCTTTAGAATTGTTTGAGAAATTAAAGCCACTGCTAGTAGTTCTCGATTGGAATTTGCCGGATACTACAGGCTATCACCTCTGCCAAGAAATGCAGCGCCGTACTAATGTTTTTGTGATCATGCTAAGCAGCCGCACAGACGAAGCTGATAAACTTAAAGTCCTGTCCGCCGGTGCTGATGATTATATCTGTAAACCCTTTGGTTTGGCAGAGTTGGCAATTCGTATAGAAGTTGTGTTGAGACGGATGAGACCTGTCACTTCATCACGTATTGTATTCGATCGATTCGCGATCGATTCGGCGCGTCGGGAAGCAACACTCAACGATCGCATTATCAAGTTAACAGCCTTGGAATTTAATATCCTGTATTTTTTAGCAAGTCATTCCCGTCAATCTTGGAGTCGCCAACAGCTAATTGAAAAAATTTGGGGGTGGAACTGCAACGACACAGGAGAAGAGAAAGTTGTTAGCGTACATATCGGTCAGATTCGCAAGAAAATGATTGAAGTTGATGCTACTGGATCGCAGTTTATTAAAACTATTCGGGGTTACGGTTACAGGTTCGAGCCGCCTTCGCCCACTGCAATGGCACTTTCCTAAGCTCATCGGCATTAACCCCCTTATTTGGTGAAAAACCGATTTTCCCACCTGCCGTGGGGCAGCCAGATGCCTCCTAGGGAACGAACGCGATCGGGTAACATGAAGTAAGCCCAAGCCGTGCCTAAAGGTTTGAGGTGTCGATCGAAGATTTCGATTTCCTGTCGCTGATATTCGTTTTGTGCCGATTCCCGCAGCGGATGATAGTCTTCCAATCGGTCTAAATCGTCCAAAATAGCCGAGTTTGCGAAACAGAGGAGAAAACCGCAGACTGTGCCGTCTCCGGCCATCATCGCAGGATAGCCGATCGGCAGCGCAAAAAGTTGACCGCGGGCGATCGCGGGGCAAGCATCCACAACTTTTCCTTCGCAGTAGCGGAGGTAGTTGGACTCCCCCGGTTTGAGTGTGCCGTATACAAAGACTTTCATCGGGTAGGGCTTAACCGCTAGTTTTTGCTAACATAGATGGCTAAGCTAATAGTTTAAGTCTCGCGGGCGATCGCGACTGCAATCTTGATAAATTTCGTTGTTTACCCTTTCTTATAATTCATGACTCTAGCAGTTAGTTTTATTGCTTTTGGACTTCACCCTTTACACCTGAGTTCTTTCTTGCCATCCCTGCCCCTTGACAGCTTGTTTTCGACTCAAGGGATTATGGTGATGCTGCTGGCCGCCTATGCGGGGGCGATGTGGATGTTTCTCACCAGTGCTCCGAAGGTACACACGGTAATGGTATCCGATCTCGGACAAGCCAGGGAGTTCTATGAAGGTATGCTAAACCTGCCCGTAGCAGAAGTGCCGCTGCACTACTACTACAATTACGAGCAAACTTTGGGCACAACAGGTATCGATCCGCTGTATTTGTCGCCGAATGTCGGGAGGGCAACGAGCTCTCAAACGATGGGGAGTCCCGAGGGTTTGTGGTATCAGTTGATGAAAAATACCCAACTGCACATTATTAGTGGGGCCGGTGTAGGGGAAAAAAATCGCCCGCGTCACGTTTGTTTCGATCGCGAATGTTTGGATCAGCTATTGATGAGGGTACAAACTCGGGGCATTAGTTATAAAATTCGCCGGGAAAAGCCGCTGAATTTTTTGGTCAAGGATTATGACGGCCGGGTAATTGAAATGGCTGAGGTTAGTAATTAGAGAAGACTCGGCTGTTGAAACCGATCGTACACAAAATTTAGTCTCTGCAGAGAGGGACAAAAGAATCAAAGGGGTATTACATCCCAAGTTAGAAACCCGGTTTATCTAAAAAACCGGGTTTCTTGTTGATTAATTAATCTTAGATTCAACGCTAGATTTTTCCGAAACCGCCGCTGCTTTAATCTCTGAAATCGCTTTCCGGCTGAAAATTTTGAAGTAGAGAGAAACAAAAAACTCTTTGACTGGAAAAACTATAAAAGTCAAAGGATTAATTGTCACGATGATATTGCGCGCATCGGCTTTAGCTTGTTTGACAATTTGCTGCGCTACCCAGTCAGGAGACAGGATGCCGATCGGGTTTAAGTTGCTTTTAAACGGCCCTAAAATCAGTTTGCGAACGATGCAGGGTGCGTCTAGCCGCCGCAGGGTGACTAAATCTCCCAGGGCGCGTTTGCTGAGTTCGTACAGGGGACTGACAGCGGGAATTACTTCTGCTTCTGAAGTGTTGATCCAGACTTCTTTGCAAGCGATGTTTTCGTTAGTGCGGACTGTTAAGAAAAAGAGTTCCATCAGCCGCCACGCGGAAAAAGTGTTAATTTCGTAGGAGTTTGCGATCGCCTCTCCTGTTCTTTCTCCGTGTACATTAATCCCGTGATTGATGACGAGAATATCGATTTTTTCTAAAAATAGGGCTAAGTCTGCCTCTTGACCAGCTTGCCAAGTTACGGTTTTTATAGGTAAACTTTCGCCGTCTAAATTCAAAGTAATTTCCTCATTTCCAGAGGTGAGGGCGATGACTTTTGCACCAGCTTTGTGCAGGTGTTTGAGTAACGAACGACCTAAAGTTCCCGATGCACCGGTGACGGCTACAGTTTTGCCTTTGAGAGAAAGTGCTGTACCCATAAGTTTATCTATTAAGGTGAAAGTACCGCAATAGTAAGCATTTTGATTGTCGAAGTGATGCCGCCAGTGATAAGGTTTATTAACTAACCACTTGCCAGGGGGAGTCAGGAAGTCTCCCGGTTGGTGGGTGATGTCGGTTAATTCGTCTGCGCCTTTGATGCCGCACCCGCGGGCGATCGCGCTCAACAAAAAGCCTAAAGTATAAATACAACCCGCTGCTGCGCCCCAGTGATATTCCGGCAGCCCAAAATAAGCTACAACCCACAGCAACAAGCCAAAAACCATCATCGCCGCAGCTTCGGGCACGTCGTGACGCCAGTGTGCTTGCTTGTAAATTGTCTCGCTGACGGGGGTCAAATTCGGGCGGAAAACGCGGTGATGCCAGGTGTGCAGCTTTTGCAGGGGTGTCCAATAATGGGACACGACGTGATAAAAGTCTCGTATTATTTCTGCCCAGCAGACAGAAGCTATTGCCACAGCGCCGACTATCGAGTAATTTACCATGCTCGCACCAGTTTGAAATTTGAGATATTAGATATTGTCTGCTTTGAAAGATAACTCAAAATGGCTTTTATTGCTAGTCTGGAAGTTGACTCAGGCGTTTTAAAATCTGCAAAACCCGGTACAATTCATTGCCGGGATTGGAAATAACAAATTCCGCCGATCTGGCATACTGGGGAGTTTCACCTCTAACTAACTTGACAAAATTGAAGTTAGCACCTGTGGCAATCATTCCAAAAGTAGGAGTTTCAGGATTGGGATCGGCCAGCATATATACCAGGAATTGGGCAAGTGCTTTGTCAGTTGAAAACGAAAGTTGTTTGGATTCAATTACTGTCACCCACAAGTTTGCTTTCATATTTAGGATATCTATTCTGCCTTCGATGATTCTGCCTTCGTCTTCCTCTTGAATGGATATCGAGTTTTCGGCTTTGACTGGAAAAGGGGACTCATACAGACCGGCAATAAACAAAATTGGGCTGATGATTGTTAGCTTGACTGCATTTTCCAATACAGGCGGGTTGTCTACCAAGTTGAAGTATATGTCTTGGACGCGATCGAGCAATTGTTTTTCTGAGTCTGTTACTTCGGGCAAGTTTTCTTGCCATTCTCGGAAAAATTCACTGTTGCGAACTCGCTGCAAGCGGAAGTTATCGATTAGATAGCGGAGGTTGATATCTCTTGCTTGTAGTTTTTGTATTATTATAATTAATAAAGGGTTTTATTGTTATTAATAAGTTTAGCCGATTTGGGATTTTTAACTGCCGATGAACGCTTCGGAACGCAGATGAAATTTCGAGTAAGTTAATTTTGGTGAGATGTCTGTTTATGGGGATTTGCGATCACAATTCGCTGTAAATTATTCTATTTTGGGGCCAATATACCCAATGATTATCTTTCCGGGGCCTAATTCTGTGCAGAAATGGAGTCGCCAAGCTCCCGGTGTCATGCGGATGTGCAAACTGAAAATACGCTTTTTCCCGTCAAGACACTGAATATTTAGTTGCTCTCTAAGCTGCTTAAGTCTTGACTCACTCTCTGGAGATGCCTTACTAGGAAGATTATCCAAATTTAGCGCTCCGTCTGTCCAGCTTTTAGATAATTCATCAAGCTCAAATAACTTTCTGACAACTTGTCGTAACATTTTCGGATCGACAAGGCTTTCTATCTGTTGGCTGACGCGATCGCAAAATTCCAGGCTGGAGAATAACTCAGCTCGACGTTTCCAAAGCTCCAAACCATCAACCACCGCTGTTTGCTGACGTTTCTTAATCCAATCAGCGTGTTCGAGAACGTGGTTTTTCTGACTAGCATGAAGAACCTCTACACTTTCTTCTATCAGCTCCCCATTGTCGTCAATTTGTATTAGTTCTAAATTGAGGCTACTGCTATTCCACAGCGATTCTGAATTCAGACTAATTGCCAATGTTTCAAGGTAGTGAGCAACTTTAAATCCTTCTGCTTGGCTACCCTGTAAAATCAACTCACAATCTGGAGCTTCAACTTTTATTTTAATATCTAGATCGGGAATATCAACGGATAAAGGATTTTTAGTTGCCAGAGTTCTCAGAAAAGTCTGCTCTTCTCTATTAACTTGAGGATCGTTGCGCCAACGAGAAAGAGGATAGTTTTCTGCAAGAAACATAGCATTAAAATCTGCTTGAGTGCGGATTCCTTTCAGTCCGCAGCGTTTAGCTTCACGCATCGTACTAATCAATTCAGACATCCATTGTTGTGCTGTAGAAATATCAGGAGCAAGAGTTCGCGCGGACAGTTCATTAAACACCATCTCCAAATCCATCGCTTATTCTCCTTCCACCGCAGGTTCCAACAAAATCTCCAAACTGTTGTCCCACTCATCAAAAAAACCATCCGGCCAGCGATCAATTCGTCCGTTGCGATCAATTTTTGGCGATATTACCTCAGTCACAGCTTGTCTTTCCTTTTCTTTATTGTCACGGTGGAAGTAGTGCAACTGAACATCTTTCGGGTCAATTTTGCCCCCGTGAACCGCAAGGCGAATCCCATTTAAAACATGATCGCTGTGAGTTTCTATCACAACTTGAACGCCACCGCTAGCCGCCAAAGCTAATAATCGACCCATTTTAACTTGTCCTTTTGGATGGAGATGCGCTTCAGGATTTTCAATTAAAATGATTGTACCAGGTGTTGATGCAAGTGCCGCTACAATAATCGGTAAAGTGTAGCTAATTCCAAATCCCACATTAGTTGCACGGTAAGGATTGCTATCTCCATAGGAATATTGAAAACTCATCAAATCGACATCGGATTTGGCGTCTATTTTGAGGCGCGTACCCGGACTAATTTCTCCCATCCATGCTTCAACTTGGTCGATTAAATCCATTGATTTATTACGGGTTTGTTCCAGGTTTTGCCTTTTGAATTTTACCTCTGGATGGCTGAGGTTACTATTAGGGATAACCTCACGCCCATTAATAGCAAGAAAATGAGCAGCATATTCGCCTTTGATACCCAGTTGACCGAGCTGTCGTACTTGGTAATCTGACATTTCATTAAATGGGCGCGGTCCGAGCCGTTCTGCCTGAAGGTAATGAAAATTATTGCCAAAAAGATTCGATTTATACACTTCCGAAGTAACTGGTTTCGAGACAATGTTCAACACATCTACCTCTTGGTCATATTTGAAACGCCATAGCCCTTCGCTGTTGTTTTCCCAAACAATGTCAAAACCAATTAAGTCCTCTTTTGCTCCCTCAAAAAGTGCGTCTCTAGCAGTACCCACATTCACGAAATCGCCATTAAGCGCCAACCCTTTTTCTGGCAATAAACCCTGTTGATAAGATTGACGCAGGAGCAACAGAGATTGCATAACAGAAGATTTACCAGTGCTGTTTAAACCAGAAAATAGCGTGAGCTTTTTAAATTCCAATAACTGATTTGCAAAAGGTTTAAAATTGAGCAATTGCAGCGAAGTAATCATGCTAGAACCTCCTGAATTATTTTTTCAATTATCTTAAATCTGTACTCAATTTTTTCCGCTGCCTGAGAGATAGAAGTCAGAAACTCTCGATCGCTATCTACATATTTTCTAAATTTTTCAATCAATTGCTCCTTGTGCTGCTTCAATATATTAAGTTGCTCGTCGCTAAGTAAACTGAGATTAACAGACCAAACTTCAAACAATGCTTTATTTATTGGAAACATTTTTGTTTGGTATTGGGAGATTTTACGAAAGGCATTTTTCCCAAAAATTTGCCATGCAGCAATCATAGCTTTTGTAAAATTATTTTCTATTACTTGTAATTCCTGTTCAGACATATTATTAACCTTAGATAATGCTTTACTTAAAAATAAATTTCTCTTTTCAGATTGAGAATTTTTATAAGATGTAAGCGTAAAGGCTAAAAAACCGAGTATAAATTCCCGATCGTCCATCCGCATTTTACGCAACTTACTCAGCTTAGTAACTTGCTGGAATTCATTAGATGTAGCAAGTTTAGCTAAAAACTTTGTTGCCTTACCGGGGTTGAGAGCATGGCGAAGCTCTTGGGGAGTCATTGGCAATCCTCCTGTATTAATCCGTTTAAAAATGTTATATTTAACTTCAGGAGGTGTACCTTTTTCAATTAAATAAACTGTAACCTGAGTTTCCTCTATTCGACGCTGGTATCTGCGTTCAATTTCATCATAAGTTTTACCTTCTAAATTGGTTAAGTATTCTAGTCCGCATAACCTAAGTGTTTTATCGCTCATAAATTGCTTGAGAGCAGATAGCCGTTGCAATCCATCCACAACTAACCATTTATCTTCATCAGTTGCATCTATATAAAAAGCTGGTAATGGAATCCGAATTAGGAGCGACTCAATCAGTCTACTTTTAGCGTCATCTTTCCAGATGTTTGCATGGCGCTGAAAGTCCGGTGCTAAGTCAAGAGCTTCCTCATTGATTCTTCTTAGAAGTTGCTCGATGGTTGGTTCTCTGGTGAAAATATTAATTTCATCAGGATCGTATATCAATTTGTCTGTTTGATAAAGTTCAGCATCGTTATCTTCTTCCTCTTGCATAAAATTTAGTTCATCAAACGTCGTATCTTCGTTAGATACTTGGTTGTAGGGTTCAGGCTGAGCTACCATAAGGAATACTCCTTTGTATTAATATTTATTATGATTCGGTATTGTCCTATTAAAACTTGGATGTCACTCCTAGCAGATAAGAACATTTTCAAATATTATCGCACAAATTCTTTCTTGTAGAGACGCCACGAACTGCATCTCTACAAATAATCTCCTTACAACCGGCAAGTTTGCCGTGCCCTTTCATCCTCCGGTTCTTGCCACCCAAAAGCAAAATGACTCACCGCATTAATTTGCGGAGTCGCCGAGCGAATTGCCCGCATTTGAATCTCCAAAGACGGCCGATTTTTCAGAGGTTTTCCCCAATCTCCAGCAATGGCAGGAATAATTTTTGCTCCCGCAGGCGCTAAACTCACTGTCCGCTGCACTTGTGGCACAATGCAGCTTACATCCCCGCAATTTCCGTAAGACATGGCGTGGAATTCCACAGCAGCCGGAAAGGTGTCCCAAGGCTGCAATCTTGAATCATATCCCCCTTGATTTATCGCTTGATTTGCAGTGGGAAAAAACACCGCTCCTACAGGAATTCCCATCCTTTGAGCTGGTTGAATTGCTATTCCCAAAAAATCTAAAATCCCTTGAACTGCGTGAGCAACGCTCAGTTTCCACAGGTCTTTTTGCAGAATGCCAGTATCGGGAAGTGGCGGGGTAGGTTTTGATGTTGGAGTTGCAGGGTTTGGCTTGTTAGCGGCGGGAGTTGTTGAGGCTGATCTCGATGTGGCATTCTCTCTTCTAGAAGGTGGAGTTGTTACTGACATCGCCTGCGGAATTCGGCCCTGCCAAAGAGGTTCTCGCTCAGTTGGATACTGTTTGACTACTGCTTGAACGTCATTAGGATTGATAAATCCCTTAGTCAAATATCGCTGAATTAAATCTCGCCCTTGCTGATTGCTAGCGCGCTGCAAAAGAACTTGCTGCGATGCTGGGCCGTAAATCCACAAGTCTTGAACTTTGGTAGCAACTGAAGCGGGTCCGATGCCCCGTAGATAGCGAATGTAGTCGAATAACATTCCTTGCGGCTTGCGCTTGACTATTTGATTTACTAACAAAGTATAGTCTTGCCGTGCTTGTGGGTTGTACGGATCGATAAAGGCTTGATTGCCCGGAACTTCTCCGAAGTCCTCGTTAATCGCTGCGTATTCACTTACTGTTAAACTTGTCTGATTTTTACCGTTGATAGCGAGGGTTTGCTGTCTGTCGGGACGCTGAGCATAGTTATAGCCAAAGTTCATGGTAAATAACCAGGCGTAAACTTTTAAACCTCGCTGTTTGCCTTTGGCGATCGCCTTTTCTAACAAATCGTATTTCTCGTAACCGCGATTTCTCACAACAGAAGGCCAAGCCGTAGGATTGTCTGCGACTGGTAGTAGCACTTGACCATCGTAAAACACTTCGACATAGACTTGGTTGTAGCCTTTATTCACAACTTTGTCCAATACTCGATCGAGTTCTCCGGGTCTGACATCGCAGGGATACAAACGCAGCCAAACTGCTTGGGTTTCGGGCCAAGTTTTTTGGCGGCATTCTGCTATTTCCCGCGCGTGTTTGTTCAAAACAGCAAAATATGCTTGCTGAGATTCCCGTTTTCCCGACAGCGCTGCGCGGCGCAAGTCTTCTTTTTGATTGACCTGTTCTTGGGATAATTGACAATAGGCTGATGTTTGGGCAAAAGCTGGTTGATTTCCGATAAACGGCCAAACAAGCTGGCTGATGAAGCTACTGGTTAAAACAGCACTTACCGCACTTAAAAAGCGTCGCTGGTGTTGAAAATTCGCGATGCGAGTTGGTGCAATTTTCATGGGAGAATGGAATGGGGTTTTCTGGTTTAAATTGGGTGGCGATCGCATTTTTGCGATCGCGCTCAACAAGCAGCTACAAATTTTCTACTTTTTTCCGTTGACTTAGTTATGGCACAAGTCGATCGCACAATGCAAATTCTATCTGGTGGCTATTTAAATTAAATAAGGGCGATTGGGCAAGATAAGACTCGGTGATTAAACCGCTGCTCATTTGTGACAAGTTAAGAAAAAGTGCAAATTGTCAAGGGGGTAGACCAAAAAAGGTAAAATAGGATGAAACCTTT